>CANSWQ010000103.1 GCA_947650775.1 uncultured Mycoplasmatota bacterium | reverse complement strand
AAGTAAAAGTGATACAATACCTAATAATATTGTAAGTAATAATAGTTCAACAATAGAACATGAGGCGACTATTTCAAAGGTAAGTAAAGAAAAATTATTTTATTTAATGAGTAAAGGTCTTAGTGAAGATATAGCAAAAGAATTATTAATAATGGGCTTTATAAGTGATTTTAAAAAAGAACTACCTTTAGAATATGCGGTGGAACTTAATAGATTATTAAAAAGTTATTAATTTAAAAAAATTTTTAATTTTACAGATTTTGTTATTTCTGCTAGACAGATTTTAATTGTTTGGCTTAGCAGATTTTAGCTTTTTAGCTAGACAGATTTTGATAGTTTGGTTTTTGACAAGTAAAAAAAATGGTGTTATGTTCTTCCTGGAAAGGAGGAATTATACGCATGAATAATGTTACTTTAGTTGGTAGATTAACTGGAGAACCAGAAGTAAAAGAACTAAATGATGGTACATTTAGAACATTAATTACAATTGCAGTATCTCGTGATTATCGTAATCTTGAAGGTGAGAGAGAAGCAGATTTTGTTAAATGTGTTTTATGGAATGGTATTGCTAGTGCTACTAAAGATTATTGCCATAAAGGTGATATAGTTGGTATTAAAGGTAAACTTCAATCTAGAACTTATGAAAATAATGATAATGAAAAAAAGCATATTTTAGAAGTTTTAGTAGAAAAAATTACGTTTATTAGTTCAAATCAACCTAAAAACGCTTGAAATTTTACTCAATATACTTGATAATTAATAAAAATTAGTTGGTAATTTTTACCATAGGTGGAAAAATAACAAATGAGTAGCAACAGAAGTTATAATCTTATCTTAGAGAACGAGGGTGATGGGATGTTAAACGGCAGCAGGCTAAGAGAGGTTAGAAAAGCTAAAGGTTTAACTCAAGGAGAGTTGGGAGATTTGATTGGTGTTGGAAAATCAGCGATATGCTGTTATGAAAAAGAAACAAGAAATCCTACTCTAGAAGCAGTACTTGAAATGATACGTGTTTTTGGAGTGTCTGCTGATTATCTTTTGGGTGCAGATTTTTTGGTCCAAACTATCGATAAAGATGGTAATGAAATTTATGTTGCTATGACAAAAGAGGAAATTGTATTTATTGAAGAGCTCAAGAAAAACAAAATGGTTTATGATATTTTACTTCATGATCCTAAACGTGGAGCAGATTTGGTAAAAAAGGAAATTGGCTAACAAATGTGTTAGTGAATTTTTTTTTGCATATATATTTTTTAGGTGGAAAAATTTTATGAAAAAATATTATGGTTATTTTGGTTTAGCTCTTATTATGGTTTTTAGTTTTTATTATACAGAACAAATATCAACTTTAGTACTGAATAAAAATCCTCTTATGATGACAATAAAAGAACAGGCGGATAATTATAATGTGAAAAGTGTTAATGCAGAAATTAGAGGAGAAAATATTATACCAGGAATAAATGGTTTGTATGTTAATTCCAGAGAGTCTTTTTATGCTATGCAAAGTGAAGATATTTTTAATGAATATTATTTAGTTTTTGAACAAAAAAAGCCTGATGTTACTTTAGAAGATAATAAAGATAAATTAATTATTTCAGGAAATCCTAATATTAGACAAGTAACTTTAATTTTAGAGGCCGAAAATGAAGTAAGTGAATATTTGAAACTTAATGAATTTAAGGCTTCACTTTTAGTTGATATGAATACTTATAAAGATAAAAATTATTTTGAGAGTTTAAATAATGATACTATTGGATTTAAATCTTTAGAGAATAATTTAACTTTAAATAAAGAAAATAAACATATTTGTGTAGTTAATACTGAGAATAAAGATATTTGTCAGAAACATAAAAATTATTTAGTTAGTCCTAGTTTGAGACTTAATAATTCTAATCTTCTGGATATTAAGAAAAATTTAAAAAATGGAAGTATTATCGTAATAGGAGATACAGCAGGCCTTAGTGATGTTAAACTTTTATTAAAAGAAATTAAATATAAAGATTTAGAATTAGTGTATTTAAGTGAACTTATTAGCGAAGTAAATAAAAAATAATTCATTTTTCTTGATAATATGGAATGACTTGTAATATTAAAAGTTTTTTGGTATAATTAGTTTGCCTTAAAACTTTTTTATTTTAATTATTTAGAAATGGAGTTGATATTATGAGTAAAATAAAACTTTTTAGTTTGGGTGGATTAGATGAAAATGGTAAAAATATTTATTGTGTAGAAATTGATAAAGATATTTTTATTTTTGATTGTGGTCTTAAATATGCAAGTGGTAATATGCTAGGGATAGATTATATTATTCCAGATTTTACTTACCTAGTTAACAATAGAAAGAGAATTAAAGGATTATTTATTACACATGGACACTATGAAAATATGGGAGCAGTTAATGATTTATTATCTGTTATTCCTAATTTAAAAGTATATGCGACTAAATTTACAAAGTATGTTTTAATGGATATGGGTGTAAATAAAGATAATATCTTTGAAATAAAAGCTCATAAGAAAATGAACTTTGGTCCAAATAGTATTTTTCCAATAAGTGTTTCACATAGTAGTCCAGATTCAGTTATGTATGTTATTAATACAAAAGATGGCGCAATTTGTTATACAGGTGATTTTATTTTTGATCCTTCTATGATGGGTGCTTATGATATGGATTTAGGAAAAATAGCTTACGTTGGTAAACAAGGAGTTCTATGTTTACTTAGTGAATCTGTATTTAGTGAAAATATTGGACACACTAGTCCTAATCATAAATTAGAAGAAATATTTAAAAAAACTATTAAAAATGCTCAAGGTAGAATTATGTTTATGGTTTTACCAACTCATCTATATACTATTCAAGAAATATTTAAATCAGCAGAAAACTCGCATCGTAAATTAGTTATTATGGGTAAGAGATTACAAAATATGATTAGTTTTGGTTTGAAAGAAGGTTATTTATCTATTCAAGATGGTATATTAGGTGACTTATCTAATTTAAATGATAATAATACAATTTTATTAATCTGTGATGATAAAGCTAGTCCTTATGCCGCAATATCTAAAATTTATAATGGTTATGATAAGTTTATTAAGTTAAGAAAAAATGATACTGTTGTTTTTGCAGAACCAAGATATGATAGTAATGAAAAGTTATTGGTAAGACTTGAAAATGATTTAGCAGAGTTTGGTTGTGAAATAGTAAATATTCCAAGTGATAAAACTATTTTACATCATGCTTCAAGTGAAGATTTAATGCAAATGATTAAGCTTATGAGACCAAAATACTATATGCCTGTTAAAGGAGAATATCGTTATATGGTGGGTAATGCTGATTTAGCTTATAGTCTTGGTATTCCTCGTGATAACATTATTTTAAAACAAAATGGTGAAGTTGTAGAATTTATTGATGGAGAACTTACTAAAAAACAAGAAAAAATTAAAGTTAATGATTGTTTAATTGATGGTAAATCTAGTGATGATGTTGGCGAACTTGTTATTAAAGATAGAGAAATGTTAAGTGAAAATGGTATCGTTTTAATAAGTGCGACGGTTTCTAAACAAGAAAAAGTATTACTGGTTGGACCAGAAGTAACTACTAGAGGTTTTATTTATATTAAAGATAGTGGTGAAATTATCAGAGAAATAAAAAAGATAAGTGCTACAGTAATTGAGAGAAATATTACCCCTAATTATGTTGATTATAATAAGATAAAAACTGAGATTAGAGATGAGTTATCTAAATACTTATATGAGGAAACTGAGTGTAAACCAATGATTATAGCAGTTGTACAAGAAGTTTAGCTTGACAACTGTTTTTTCATAC
>CANSWQ010000102.1 GCA_947650775.1 uncultured Mycoplasmatota bacterium | reverse complement strand
ATTATTTTTTTAAATGCTTTAATCATCGTCTTATATAATAATAACCCATAAGAAATAATAAGAAGTATATCACTTATAATATCTATTTTAATTAATAAAGATAAACCTAAAGTAATAATAGCTAGTATAAGTCTTACAAGTTCATAATCATTCTTTGTATTATTATTTTTTTCTTGATAAACTCTCGTATCAGGTTCTATTTTTTTAATAATTCTAACTACTTCTCTAAATGGTTCCTCCAAATCAGATTTAAAACTTAAAGTTAAAGTATTAAAATTAACAACTACATCTTTAAAGCCTTCACTTTTACTAATAGTATTTTCTATTTTCTTAGCACAATTAGCACAATCTAAATTCTCCAAATAATATTTATAATTCTTCAACATGTTCACGTCCAATCATAAATAATTTAATCACATGATTATCTTTTAAACTATAATAAACCACTTTACCATCTTTACGCGACTTAACTAATTTCGCTTGTTTTAGAATCCTGAGTTGATGTGATATAGCCGACTGCGTACTATTAGTTATAAATGCTAAATCACAAACACAGAGTTCACTTAATTTTAAAGCATAAATAATCTTTATTCTTGTACTATCCCCAAATATCTTAAATACCTCTGCTATATCAAAAAGTATTTCATCACTAAGCATTTTATTTTTAACTTTTTTAGCCAAATCTTCATGTAATATACATTCATTCATTTTCATCTTCCTTTCATATGAATATCTGTTCATATATTAAATTATATTCTTATATTAAAAATAAGTCAATATTTTTTCAAAGAAAAAATCAGTTTTAACACTGACTTCTATCTTCTATTATTTCTAGCAAGACTCTCTTCAATTTGTTTTTCAATTAATTCTCTAACTTTTTCTTTATCATTATAGTCATAATCAAGGAAATTTATCGCTTCAGTTAAATCTTGTTGTTTTACTATATTAATAGCACCATTGTTTATAGTAATATAACGATAATCACCTGCAACATTTAATTCATAAAGAACATCCACAAAAATAGTTCTTAAATAATTTGCACTATACCCCTGATATGTCGCACTCTTCATTAATTCATCTAAAGATATATATTTTAACGATATTTCATCAAATGATATTTCTTCTTCAGTACCCAATATAGCCATCATTTTTTTCATAAAATATTTGCCATCTTCACATCTTAAAACAAAAAAACATTCTTCATCTAAATTTTTATTACAAAATTCTTTTTTCTTTACATAAATGCCTAATCTTTCTCTATTTAAGTTTTCATTTCCACTGACAACATTTAATACTGTTCTATCATTTATTAAATCTTTAAAAGATAGACTTTCTAACATTATAAGTTTATCATACTCTATTAAACCCCTACCATATTCTAAAAATAAACCTAAAACATCCTGAAAAAGTTTAATTATATCTTGTATTTTATCATTATCATTAACAGGATTAAGTTCTAAAAGACTAGTATTATAACTATTTATAATATTTGCATATAATCTATTTACAAATGGTTCATAACATTTTATTTTTGCCATTCTTTCTAGCACTTTTTTATACTCTTCAATTTTTTTACTTAAACTAGTTAATCTTTGTTTTACACTAACTAAATTTTTCCCAGCATTATAATCATTTATTAAATTATTATACTCTTGATTTAAAGCTTCATCATTAATTTCCAACATATCTTGTTCTATAATTCCAAACATCGAATTTATTTCATCTACGAGTTGAAATAACTCTTTTATTTTTTTATGCATATCACTTATTACTTCTTCTGCATTTCTAAATCTGCTTTCTTTAGCTTCATTAATAGCTTTCTTTACAATAAACTTGGAAATAAATAGCCATAAAGAATCAGTACAAGTTGCATACAATTTATACGTAGCTATTTCTTGTTCTACTCTTTTTTGGAAATTAACCATTTTACTATATTTATCTCTAATATTACAAGCTTGTTTATAAAAATCCCCAATAATTAATTTATAATTAATTTCCTCTTTAACATCACTTTCATCAATATAATTATCCCAGTAAAAATTTGTCAAATATATAGTATAAGTATATTTAACTTTTTCTAAAAATTGATCAAAAATACTCTCTACTTCTTCTCTAGAATTTGCGTCAATAAGCCTAGATGAACAATTACTCACCAAAGCTTTAATAATCATAATTAAAGTCAAATCTCCAATAGTTGTATTTCTATAATAAAACTCCATTTCTTCTTGTGCTTCTAATTTATATTCATCCAAATCAAACTTTGTAAAAAAATCCCTAGCTTCATTAATCTCTTTCATTCTCTCTTGATGATACGTCCTTACTTCTTCACTAGCTTCAGAAAACATATCAGGATGATGTTCTCGTGATAATTGTCTATGTGCTTTTTTTAGTTCACTATCAGTAAAAGATTCATTTAAACCAAGTATTTCTAATGCTCTTTTTTTATTCATTGCCATATAAAACCCCTGCCTTGGCCCAGTATTTTAGCACAAAAATATGTATGTGTCAAGTCAATTAAAAATCCTTTAAAACAAGTTGCATACTATCAATTTCTTCAGTTTTAATATCCTTTTTCTTTTTAGATTTTACAGGCTTTACTTTATCATTTAAAGCAAAGTATAATTGTGTAACAAAATAATTATCTTCTTCTTCACAAACTATTTTTTTTAATGTTTCATTTAAATAAGCTTTTTTATGTAAAAATTCTTTTCGTAAAAACAAATCATTTAAACCATCTAAATAATAAGTTTTAATAAAATAAATACGGGCATAAATATCATCACCATCATCTGCATATGACATTTGCATTAAAGATATATCAAAATTAATATTTGAAAGATTACTATTAGTTTTTAAAGGTTGTCTAATATTATCTGGGTCCATTATAAAATCTTTAGAACAATCCTTTAATAAATAATAAATTTGATCTAATAAATATAGCTCATAAACTTTTTCTAAAAAGTCAGCATACCCCTCAACAACAGCTTTAAACAAATCTAAATCAATATCATCTGAATACCCAAGAAACCTAATACTTTTAATAGCTGACACAAATTTATTTATATCACATTTAGTTAAAACTTCTAGAGTTATTTTTTGATAAAGTAATATTCTATCAACTCTACTCCAAGAATCAATATTTAAAGATTTACCCATTAAAGCTTTAGCATTCTTCTTATCATTCAAATATTCTTTAATATTACCTGCATTTACTTTTATAGCTGACAATACTTTATGTTCTATGTCTATCATGTTATCACCAATTAATTATTGTAAAGGATAATACCAAAACAATCAACAATATTTCTTAATTTTACAAATTTATTTTGAAAATAAAAAAACTTAGAAATTAATCTAAGAATTTTAAACTGCTCGATAATCATCTTCCATCGTAAAGATAATATTTTCTTCAATCCATTCTTTACGTGGTTCTACTTTATCTCCCATTAAAACATTAACTCGTTTTTCAGCCAAAGCCGCATCATAAATATTAACGCGAATTAAACTTCTAGTTTCAGGATTCATAGTCGTATCCCATAACTCTTCTGCATTCATTTCACCAAGACCTTTATTTCTTGAAATATCTGGCTTACCAGTATTTTCTGAAACTATTTTAAATCTTTCTTCATCAGAATAAGCATAAAAATGTTTCTTCCCATAATCAATTTTATATAAAGGTGGTTTCGCAATATAAAGTTTACCTGCTTCAATTAAAGGACGCATAAATCTATAAAAGAAAGTCAAAAGTAGTATTTGAATATGTGAACCATCGACATCGGCATCAGTCATAATAATTACTTTATCATAATTAGATTCACTAGCATCGAAGTCTT
>CANSWQ010000101.1 GCA_947650775.1 uncultured Mycoplasmatota bacterium | reverse complement strand
GTCCTGAAGATGACCGTAATATGCATTATTTAGGAAGAGAGTATATGTATTATGGTAAATGGAATGAAGCTATTGATACATTAATAAGACATTTAAATTTACCAAGTGCTACATGGGATGCTGAAAGATGTGCCTCTATGCGTTTTATAGGAAGATGTTATTTAAGTTTAAAAAGACCGAAGGAAGCTGAAATGTGGTTCAAAGATGCTATCAAAGAAGCTTCATATTTACGTGAAAGTTATATTGAATTAGCATCTCTATATAATAATGAAGGAAGATATGAAGAAGCATATAAGTTAATGAATGAAGCCTTTAAAATAAAAGAGAAAGCCCCAGTTTATATAAATGAAGCTTTTGCATGGAATGATTACATATATGATTTAATGAGTATGATTTGTTACAATTTAAAATTATATCCTGAAAGTTTAGAAAACATTGAAAAAGCATTAGAAATAAATCCTGAGAATGAACGTATTAAAAATAATAAAGAAATCATTACAAATAACATAAATTCTTAAAAAATATGTAAATAAACTTACAGAACCAAAGTGATTTAAGTTAAAAACTATTTATTTTAAAATAAATATATTGTAAAATAGTATTATTAAGTGATTGGAGAAATGCTTATGTTTTGCGAAAAATGTGGTGCTAAAAATAGTAAAGATTCTAAGTTTTGTGGAAGTTGTGGACATGAGATAAAAAAAGTTACTAAAAATAGCAAATCAAAAGGGAATTTAGAAATAGTAAAAGAACAAACTAACAAAATAAAAGAGTTACCAAAGAAAAATAAAATTATTATGGGAATAGTTATAATAATACTAATTATTTCAATTATCATATTAAGCATCTTATTAAATAATCCTATAAAAAAGATTGAAGATAGTTTACAAAGCTATTATAAGAATTATAGTGTAAATAATAATAAAGAATTAATTGAGATGGGTAAAGTTTTAAAAAGTAACAAAGACAATGAAAAAGTATTAAATAGTATTAAAGAAACAACTCATAAAATAATGGAAAAATGGGTTAAAAACTTTAATACAGAGTATAAAGATAAAGAAGAGTTATTAGAGGCATATAATAAAGTATCAAATGCTTTAAAAGATATATATGAATTTTATAACGGCTTAGAGTATATGTTAGATAAAGATTTATATAGTAGTTATAATAATGAACTAAAAGAATTAAATAGTTCCAAGCATCATTATTTAACAGGAAAAGAATATGAGAGTAAAAAAGATGAAGGATATAATATCTATTATCATTATGGTAGAGTAATAGAAATAGATTGTTATTATAAAGAAGCATCAACATATGTAAATAATTATGTTAAAGACGAAATAAACAAATTAAAAGAAGAAGCGGAGAAATTTATCAAAATAAATGATAATTCTACAAATATTGAAATTTACAATTGTTATGTCGAAGAATTAAAATATTTAAAAGAAAACAAAACAAAAAATAATATTGATTTAAGTAGTACTGAGGAGTACAAGAAGATATATGAAAATGTTGTATCAAAAATTATTGAGTATACTAAAAAAATCGCCGAAGAAAAAGAAAAGAATAACGAACTTAATGAAGCGATAAAAATAATAGATGATACACTAAGATTATTTAAAGTTAATACAGATGAATATAAAGAACTAGAAGAGTTAAAGAAAGAATATGAAGATAAGAAACCTGAGAAATTAACGAATAAATATCGTATATCTAAAAGTTCATCAGTAAGTACATCTTTGTGGGGTAAAGAAATAAATGGTATAGATTATGAATTTTATATTAGTTATGCTTTTACAGGCAAAAGTGGTGATATAACCTATCGTTTAAATAAAGAGTATAATAGATTAAAAACCAAAATAATTCGTGAAGAAGATTGGGGAGTAGATTTAGAAGGATATTTTGTTATTACAGGCGATGGAAAAGAGCTTTATAAATCAAGTATTATAACTAAAGATAGTGAATTTAACCCTGACATTGATATAGATGTTAGTGGAATAGAAGATTTAAAGATTGAGTTTATAACTGAAAGTAAGAAAACAGGATTTAACAATTTTTATATTTACTTAGTTGAGCCATATTTATATAAATAGGAAAAAGGAGTGTGAGTAAAATGGCTGAAGAAAAAGAAACAAAGAAGACTACTTCTAAGAAAAGTGAGGAAGTAAAAGTCGAAAAAAGATTTTGCACTAAGTGCGGAAAAGAATTAAAAGGAGAAGAAAAGTGTAGTTGTGAAAATACTACTACAAGTGCAGGTGTAACCATCAATTCAGATGCACTATTAAATACTGCTAAGAATAGTTTTAATACTATTACGAATGTATTTAAAAAACCAGACACCACAATTACTGAAGAAATTAACAAGAAAGATAATACAATTAGTATAATTATATTAATTAGTTTAGCAATCAGTTTTGCATTCTATTTAATGTCAATTGTATCTTCATCTGTAAAAGTAGTAGCAGATGCAACATACGGATTATCTACAGTAGTAACAGACAGTATCCCATATTTTAAAATATTTATTTATGGAATATTAATATATGCAATTATGGCAGTAATCCCAATGTTTGCAGCATTCTTAATTGCTAAAATTACCAAAAATAATAATTTTACATTTAAAAAAGCATTTAAGTTATATACAACAAGTAATGCACCATTAATATTTGGCTTTTTAGGTTTAGCAATCATCATGTTATTAAATATAAGTTTATTAAATATTTTAGGTTTATTAGCGGGAGCTATCATATCTGTATTTTGTTTCTTCAATTTCCTTTTAGGATTCAATAAAGAAACCAAGATAAGAGAAGACAGAAGAAGTTGGGCTTTAACAAGTTTAATAGCTGTATGGATAATAATTGAAATAATTGCTTTATTAGTAATAATTGGTTCTGCTGGCTTAGATGCATATGATAAAGTAAATAATAATCTTCCAAACTACAATGATAGTTGGAACTGGTAAAAAAATATCAAAAAATTTCAATCAAGCATATTGTATATTTTAAAATTATATGATAAAATAATCAAGTAGGTATAAAATATATATCTACTTTCCATACCAAGGCTATGTTTATTAAAGTAAACATAGTTTTTATTTGCGTTTCTTTAGAAATAAAGGTATAATTATAATGAAAAGGAATAGGTGAATATTCTAAATGAATAAATTATATAGTGTTATCTTAACATTAATAGCGGGGTTATTTTTCTTATTAGGCGGTTTAATATCTAAAAAATTTAAAAACAAAGAAGTTTTAAATCATTTTAGTATAGCTTTAGCATTTATAATAATGCTCAATTTAATCTTTACAGACTTAATCCCTGAAACTCTAGAGTTATTAGAAAAGTATAAAACAAGTAGTAGAATATTTATGATAATATCCTTTATTATTTTAGGAATATTAATTTTAAAAATTTTAGACTTTTTTATTCCCGACCATCATCACGAACATCACGCCGAAGAAAAAAACATTAAAGAGCATATTTCTCATGAAAAACATATTGGAACATTAACTGTTATTAGTTTAATATTACATAATGTCTTAGAAGGCTTTGCCATATTTGGATTGTCTCTAAATGATTTTAAATTAGGAATAATGATATGTATATCAGTAGCACTCCATAATATCCCTCTTGGAACACACATATTTAGTTCATTAAGTTTAAATAAAAACAAAGGATTAATAAGTATACTTACATTATCAAGTTTAATAGGTGGAATAATATTCTTAGTCGTCGGAGAAATAAGTAATTTATTATTAGCAATCATAACATGTATAACATTAGGAATGTTAATATATATTGAAATATTTGAATTATTACCTGAAATGCTTCATAGTATCAAAAAGAAAGAAACAATCATTGGATTAATAATAGGTTTAATAATT
>CANSWQ010000100.1 GCA_947650775.1 uncultured Mycoplasmatota bacterium | reverse complement strand
AAAATATAAGTTTAATATTTCAAATATTATTATATCACTATGTACTTTCATTTTATTGTTCCTTAACTATTTTTGTCTTTTACGTTCTATTTCTCTATCTTGAAAGATAATATTATCTATGTATGTTGTTAAAATGGAATATTCCGGATTTTTGTAAAAGCTTGGATTTGTTATCTCAGCGATTAATTCTTTTTTTACTTCTTCATTTAATGATAGGTCTAAATATACTTTTAATAATAAGAGATTTATAATGATTTTACTTTGATTATCTGGGGTTATACTCTGATTAGATATTCTAATACTTGCTAAAATTTCTTCAAAATTACCAATTAAAAAATCAAAGCTATGAGGATTAAACCATTCTTTTATATATAGTGGTAAATTAAGAGTATCTAATGTTCCAGAATTTAAGTAAGATTCTTCAGTATCTTCTAAATCGCCGATTGATAGTAATAAATATTTTTTAGAGATTAATAATCTTTTTATTTCGGGATTATCAATTTTAGATATAAAACTATTTAAATATAAAATGTAATTTGCTAAAAAGTATTCTAGTTCATCTGGAATAAAACATGTTTCTCTTAAATATTCTTCTGGTGTCTGCTCATCACTTATTTCTCTATCAAAAGAAGTCTCAATTAAATCTTTACTTTCAATAGTATCTTCTTCTCGTTCAGGTTCAGTTTCTTTGTCAATGTAATGGAATAATTTATCGTAGGATAAAATTTGTTTAGCATGTTTACTATTTGATAAAAGAGCTAAGTACCAACTAGCATTAATATTGGGTTTAGCTTCATTAGTTAAATATTTATCATTGTAGTGTCCTAGACATAATTTGATTTTAAGATAAGTTCTACTATCAATACTTTTAAAGAAATTTTTTAAACAAGATTTATGAAAACTGATTAATTTACGAACGGGGGTTGTGTCTTTTCCTTCAATTTCTAATTTAGCAATAAGTTCATATAAAAATAAAATAGTTTTATTGATTTCAAAAGTAATTTGCATTTCTTCTAAAGGTGGAGTTAATCTTAATGCTTGATATATAGTATCATTATGAATAAAGTCTTTCATATTTAAATCTATAGCTGTCGGGTCTTCATCTAAAAAGTCAGGGATAGCTTCATATAAAGTATCTGGGTCTTCATCTACAAAAGATATTTCATCATCAAATGTTTCAAAAATACATGAAAAGTCTTTTAATATTATTTCAAGTTCACTTTCAAAATCTACTTCTTGCTTACAATTATTCATATCATTTACATTAAATTCTAATTCATAAAAAGCATCTCTTAAATCTTCTATTTTAATAGAACTATCACTTGTAGCAAGATACTTTAAATATAAAAGTTCAAATACTAAATAAACACTATGGTACTCCATATCAAAACCTCCCTAAAGTTAATTGTTATTATAACCAATAAAAAAAGATAATGCAAGCAGTTTAAAATACATCAGGAGTTTAAACGTCATTATCATATGTTTAGAATTTTAATTTTCAGGGAAATTAGAATGTTTTTCTTATTTTTAAGAAAGTAATAGTAGGGGTGAGGAATTTTCCTACTAGTTTCCGAGATTGTGAAAAATGGTTTCTAGTCCCCTTTATGATATATGTATTATAGCATACTATATAAATTTTTACTATCTTTTAGTTTTCATTTTTCTTATTTTATGTTATATTTTTTATACAAGGAGTAGATAACATGAATGAAAATATTATTAAAGAAATATGTCTGGAATTGAATATTAAAGAATTTCAAGTTAAAAATACACTAGAATTATTAGAGGGTGGGGCGACCATTCCTTTTATTGCGAGATATCGTAAGGAAGCTACAGGAACTTTAGATGAGAATCAAATTAGTAAGATTAATGAAGTGTATACTTATCAAGTTAATCTTTTAAAAAGAAAAGAAGATGTTATTAGATTAATTGATGAAAAAGGTATGCTTACAGATGAACTTAAAAATGAAATAATGAATGCATCTAAATTAGTTGATGTGGAAGATTTGTATCGTCCTTTTAAAGAAAAGAAAAAAACTAAAGCGACTGAAGCGATTAAACTTGGTTTAGAACCACTAGCTAAAGAAATATTTAGAGAAAATAAAGATATCGAAGAAATAGCTAAAAAATATATTAATGATAAAGTTAAAGATGTGACTTTTGCATTAGAACAAGCTTGTTATATTGTAGCAGAAAATATTAGTGATGATGCTAAATTTAGAAAATATATTAGAGATAATACAATGAAGTTTGGAGTTTTAAAATCTGTAAAGAAGAAAAAAGCAGAAGATGAAGCGCATGTATATGAAATGTATTATGATTATAGTGAAAATGTAAAGTATGTAAAGCCTCATAGAGTGCTCGCTATAAATAGAGGAGAGAAAGAAGGAGTACTTTCTGTATCAATAGAATATAATTTAGAGTTTTTAGAAAACTATTTGCAATCTAAATTAATTCATAAAAAAGGACAAAAGACTGAAGAACTTTTAAAATTAAGTATTACTGATGCTTTAAAAAGACTTATTATGCCAAGTATTGAAAGAGAAATAAGAGCAGAAATAAGTGAAATAGCTGAAGAATCAGCGATTCATAATTTTAGTAGTAATCTTCATAACTTACTGATGCAACCACCAATGAAAAGTAAAGTGGTTTTAGGTTTTGACCCTGCTTTTAGAACTGGTTGTAAACTTGCAGTTATTAGTCCTAATGGAGAAATGTTACATATTGATGTAATATATCCACATGAACCTAAAAATGAAGTAGAAAAATCAAAACAAAAAGTATTGGATTTAATTGAGAAATATAAAGTTGATGTTATTGCTATTGGTAATGGTACCGCTTCAAGAGAAAGTGAAGCATTTATTGCTAATACAATTAAAGAAGCTAAAAGAGATGTACATTATATTATTGTTAATGAAGCAGGTGCTAGTGTCTATTCCGCTAGTAAACTTGCACAAGCAGAATTTCCAACTTTACATGTTGAAGAACGTAGTGCAGTGTCAATTGGTAGACGTTTAATTGACCCATTATCAGAACTAGTTAAAATTGAACCAAAAGCCATAGGTGTTGGAATGTATCAACATGATGTAACTCCAAAGAAGCTTGATGCCGAATTAGAATTTGTGGTTTCTAGTGCTGTTAATAGTGTTGGAGTAAATGTTAATACCGCTTCTCGGGAACTTCTTAATTATATTTCAGGAATGAATAAGAAAATGATTGATAAGTTTATGGATTATAAAGCTAAGGTTGGCTCTATTTTGACTCGTAAAGAATTAGCAAAAGTTTTTAGTGAAAAAGTTTATGAACAAGCTATAGGATTTCTTAGAATTCCTGAAGGAACTAATATCTTGGATAAAACTTCTATTCACCCAGAAAGTTATAATGTAGCTTTAAATATTTTAAATAAATATAATTTAACTTTAGATGATATTGGTAAAGAAGTTATGGCTAAAACTTTTCAAGATGTAAATATAGAAAATTTAGCAAAAGATGTTAATAGTGATATTTATACAGTAGAAGATATTATTAAATCTTTTATTGCTCCTCTTAGAGATCCTCGTGATTCTATAGCAGCACCAATTTTAAAAAGTGATATTTTAACACTCGAAGATTTAAGTGTAGGAATGGAACTTGAAGGGGTAGTTAGAAATGTTATTGATTTTGGAGCTTTTGTAGATATTGGTCTTAAAAATGATGGCCTCATTCACATATCTGAAATAAGTGATGATTTTATTAAACATCCGAGTGAAGTTTTACATGTGGGTGATATTATTAAATGTTATGTTCTTGATATAAACAAGGATAAGAAAAAGGTAGCATTAACGCTAAAAAATAGTAGTCTTAAATAGTAAATTTAAGACTCAGACTGTTGACAAAAAAGTTCAATAGTCTTTTCTTTTTAGAAAAAATATATTA
>CANSWQ010000099.1 GCA_947650775.1 uncultured Mycoplasmatota bacterium | reverse complement strand
TATTGTTTCATAAAATAGGGCATAATAATAGTATTGGAGCCAAAAAATGTTATAATTTTATTGACATCTGTTTTTAAATTATGTTATAATTCAATTGTTGACAAGAAAAAAGGCTATGGAGGAATACCCAAGTCTGGTTGAAGGGACCGGTCTTGAAAACCGGGAGGCCGCGCAAGCGACGCAGGGGTTCGAATCCCTTTTCCTCCGCCACTTAATTGTTTAACAATAGATTACATCGCGGGATGGAGCAGTCTGGTAGCTCGTCGGGCTCATAACCCGAAGGTCGTTGGTTCAAATCCTTCTCCCGCAACCAATTGTGGTTCGTTAGTCTAGAGGCCTATGACGTCTGCCTGTCACGCAGAAGATCACGGGTTCGAATCCCGTACGAACCGCCATTTTTTTGGCTCCATAGCTCAGTCGGTAGAGCAGAGGACTGAAAATCCTTGTGTCGCTGGTTCAATTCCCGCTGGAGCCACCAAATTGATAGGAAACTCGAACTTTTATAATTCGAGTTTTAATATACTTAAAATTATGGTAAAATATTTATAGAAGTCTAACTGATTTATGTCAATTTAATAAACACACTTGTACATTACCATGAACGATTTTCTATATATTTATTAATATAAATTTAAAGGAGTCCAATTATGAAATTATTTGAAGACAAAAAGTATCCTATTTTAGATTTTGATTCTGACAAAAGTGCAATAATAAGGCCACAGAATTTAGTTAAAAAAATTGATGTTGCTGAAAATTGCGTTATTACTTTTTTTGCCGATGAATTAGAAAAAGTTACAGAAAAATATCCAAGTAAAATTATAGAATATTTTAAATTTGACTCATTTAGACTACCAATCTATGAAGTAGTTTATAATGGTAGAAGAATTACTATGATGCAAGCAATGGTTGGGGCACCAGCCGCAGCAAGGCAAATAGAAGATTTGATAGCAATAGGGTGTAATAAATTTATAATTTGCGGAGACTGTGGAGTGTTGGATAAGAACATTGTAGTAGGTAATGTAGTTTTGCCTTTAGCAGCAATAAGAGATGAGGGAACATCTTATCATTATGTGAAACCTTCAAAAGAGATTGAAATGAATAAAGAAGTTTTGAATATTTTAGAAAAAAGTTTAATTAAAAATGATATAAAATTCACAAAAACAAAAACTTGGACAACTGATGCATTTTATAGAGAAACAAAAGCAAAAGTAATAAAACGTAAAAATGAAGGATGTTTAGTTGTGGAAATGGAAGCTTCAGCTTACATGGCAGTAGCAGATTTTAATAATGTAAAATTGGGACAAATTTTATATGCTAGCGATAGTTTGGAATCTAAAGTATGGAATAGACGAAAAAATCAAGTTTCAATCATTAATCGCGAATCTCTTTTATATTTTACAATACAATGTTGTTTAAAACTTTAAAAGCAGAATTTTTAATAAAAATAATATATTAATTAAAAGTTGCTGTACTTCTCTCTCTCGAGCACCATTTAAAAAATCTCAAACCTACATAAATGCTGGGTTTGTTTTATTTCTGTTTGTTTTTTGAATTTTAACATTTCGCTCATAAACATTTATAATCTTTGCTTCATAGCCTACAAAAGGCCTAGTATTTACTAAGCTTTTTTCATATCTTAATTTAAAGCAAAGATTTAAAAGTTAAATATAAGATAATATTGGAACAAATTTAGCTTAAGTTAAAATAATTCTTAATATCTTTAGATATTATTCCATCTCTAACTATAATAACTTTATTATCTATTACTTTAATAATTGCTGATGGGTTATCTTCTAAGAAACCACCATCATAAATATAATCAACATTATTTTTAATATTATCTTCTAATAAATCAATTGAAGTAATCGTTTTTTCATGAGCAATATTAGCACTAGTAGCAATTATTGGTTTATCAAGTTTGTTTATTAAATCTAATAATCTTTCATCATTAGGCATTCTTATTGCTATTTCACTTTTATTAGCAGTCAATACATCACTTAAATTCTTTTTATTTTGAAAAATTATTGTTAAAGGCCCAGGCAAAAACTTATTTATTATTTCAAGTTCCAAAGGAGAAATATTTTTTAAGCATATCAAAGTTAGATATTAAAATCAAAAGTGGTTTAGTATATTCTCTTTGTTTTATTAGAAAAATATTTTTAATTACTTTCTCATTTGTGGCATCTCCCACCAAACCATAAACAGTATCTGTTGGAATAACTGCAATTCCCTCATTATTTAAAATATTTACTAAAAAATTAATATCCATCTTTTTTCACCAAATATTATTATAACATATTTTAAAAATACTTGTTATTTGATATACTAATAAAAGGAGAGTAGAGTTTATGAAAGAATTTATATTAAAAGAACAAGAAGAAATTTTAGCAAAGTTTAATGATGTTTCTGTAAGAGCAAATGAAAATAATTTTAAATTAAGTATTGTATTAACTAATGAAAGAATAATATTACTAAAAGATGTAAGTAAAGAGTTATTAATGAATGCCTTTTTAAGTTCTAGATTAATAGATATTCCAAAAGAATTAGAAGTAGTATTAGAAATTCCACTTTTTGAAATAAAAGAATTAAAATATCTAAATGGTACCAATAAAATAACTTTTAAAGATAATAACAATGAAATAGATATTACTTGTGATGATTTTAAAAGTTTTCGAATTAAACTAGATTAAAAATATTTAACATAAAAAATGTCGATAAACGTACACTTTATTAGAGGTGTATGTTTTTTGAAAAAAATTATAATTACAATATTTATATTTATGTTATTTATGCCAATCGTAAAGGCCGAGGACTCACTTAATTTAGATAGTGAATCAGCGATATTAATTGATGAAGTAAGTGGCAAAGTATTATATGAAAAAAATCCAGATGCTAAGCTTCCAATGGCTAGTATGACTAAAATAATGTCGATGTTATTAATCATGGAAAAAATTGAAAGTGGCGCTTTAAAATATGATGACAAAGTAATAATAAGTAAAAATGCCAGTGGCATGGGTGGTTCTCAAGTTTTTTTACAAGAAGGAGAAGAATACAAAGTAGAAGCTCTACTTAAGTGTATCGCTGTATCCAGTGCCAATGATGCAGTTGTTGCTATGTCAGAAAAAATAAGTGGAAGTGTCGAATCTTTTGTAAATTTAATGAATGAGAAAGCTAAAGAATTAGGACTTGCTAATACAAATTTTGCCAATCCTCATGGTTTAGATGCTGAGAATCATTATTCCAGTGCTAGAGATATGTCTAAACTTGCAAGAGAATTATTAAAGCATAAAGATATATTAAAATTTACTTCTATATATGAAGATTATCTAACAAAACCAGATGGTTCTCAAGTATGGCTAGTAAACACTAATCGGTTAGTAAGATTTTATGATGGAGTAGATGGTTTAAAAACAGGATATACAACTGAAGCCGGATATTGTTTAACAGCAACAGCTAAAAAAAATGATTTAAGATTAATTAGCGTTGTAATGAAATCTAGTAGTGGTGATGCTCGTAGTAAAGATACCGCAACTCTTTTAACATATGGTTTTAATTCCTATAAAAATCATATAATTTATGAAAGTAACAAAGAACTAGGAGAAGTTAATATTGAAGGTGGAAAGAAAGATAAAGTAAAAGTATATTTAAAAGATAATGCCAGTGTTCTTTTAGGGGTAACAGAAAATCCTAAAGAATATAGTTTTAATATTAAAGTAGATACCATAAAAGCTCCAATAAAAAAAGACACAATTGTTGGTACAGCAGAGATTATTGATAATGAAGGAAATATTATCGCTGAAAAAGATGTTATTATAAAAGAAGATATTAAAAAAGCTAGTTTCTTAGATTATATAAAAAGAAATTTAAAAACTATAACAGGCGGAAAATAAGTAAGGCAATCGCATAAAAACTTTACGTAAAGAACTTAAATAGAAGGA
>CANSWQ010000098.1 GCA_947650775.1 uncultured Mycoplasmatota bacterium | reverse complement strand
GCTTATATTGATGAAAATACAGGATTATTATGTGTATCATTAGAAGAAAAATATGATAAACCTGAAGGATTAAAAGTCTTAGTTCCCTTTGTATGTACAAATTGTGGAACAACAGAGTGGAAAACAATTGACTCTTTAGAAGACGAAAAGTAGAGATTACCCCTCTACTTTTTTCTTTTAATAGAAACTAATTCTTCCCCATCAAATACTATTTCAATTATATTAATACCATCCCAAGCTCCATCAATTATAGCATCATCATGATAATTTAAAATTAATCTATTATCTAAATTAAATCCCTTAGTACAATATTCACTTAAATAACTAGTAATTGCCACATTATGAGTAAACATAGCAATAGTTTTATCTTTTTCAAGTCTTCTTATTTTATTAATAAAGCAAGACATTCTTCTTTTAACATCATTTAAAGATTCGCCACCCGAAAGTTTATAACTAAAATCATTTTCTTGCATTTCACTTACCATACGAATTTTTTTATCGCCTATAGCACCAAGTACTCTTTCTCCGAGTTCTCTAGTTATTATAGCTTCAAGTTCTAACTTACGAGCCAGATATTTAGAGGTTCCAACTGCCATAACATATGGTGAGGAATAAATTACATTAACTCTTTTTAAATAATCTAGATTAACAAGATTTTCACTTTCTTTTTCCCCTTCAATACTAAGAATTCTTTTTTGTCTTCTTTGTTCCAAAGTATCATCTGGATAATCCAAATTATTCATTGTTAAAGTATTATTAATTAAATAAATCGTTGTCATGAGAGTATTCCTCCTAAAATTCCATAAGAGAAAATAAGCATAATTATACCAGCCATAATAACACCAATTATCGCTGCTAAACAAGATTTTTTCTTATCCATACCAAGTAAAGCTGCGATTAAACAACCAGTCCAAGCACCTGTACCAGGAAGAGGAATACCTACAAATAAAACTAAACCTAAATATTTTAATCTTTCAATTTGTTCTTTTTTAGAATTAGCTTTCTTTTCTAATTTTAAAACTAATTTTCCAAGTTTACCATTACGTTTTTTTAAAAAATCAAAAATACTTGTAATAAACCACAATATAAAAGGAATTGGCAGAATATTCCCAACAAAACAAACTAAAAAACTAGTCCACATTGGCGCATCCATAAGACTTGCCGCGATAAGCCCTCCTCTAAGTTCCAAAATCGGCATTAAAGATATAATAAACATAACTAAATATTTACCCCACCAAACTGCTGAAATACCACCAAACAATCCTACAAAAAACTTTGCTAATTTATTTGCCATAATTTAAAACAATCCTTTCAAATTTACTATAATTCACTTAAATACAAATAATTTAAATTCTAACTATCTTTTATTTAATTATAAAATATATTATAAAAGTTATCAAGTAAAATGAAAAAGTGATGTAAATTATTTAAAAATAACTTACAACAAATTAAAGTTTACAAACTAACTAATATGCTTTATAATTCTTCTATGGAAGTGATTACTATGTTAAACGTTGTTTTATTTGAACCTGAAATCCCAGGAAATACTGGAAATATTATGCGTACTTGTGTTGCAAGTAATACCAAATTACACTTAATAAAACCTTTAGGATTTTCCTTAGATGAAAAATACATTAAAAGAAGTGGTGTTAATTATATTGATAAATGTATTTATGAAGTATATGAAAATATTGATGAATTTTTTAATAAAAATAAAGGAGCCTATTTCTTTTTTACCAGATATGGCCATAAGCCTCATTCAACACCAAATTATAACGAAATAAAAGAAGATATATATTTAACATTTGGTAAAGAATCTACAGGTATTCCAACAAATATTTTAAAACCATATATAGATTCATGTTATCGCATCCCAATGACTGATAATGTACGAGCATTAAATCTATCTAACAGTGTTGCTATATGTGTATATGAAGTTTTAAGACAAAAAAATTATGAGGGTCTACTATTTGACGAACCTCATAAAAGTAAAACATTTATAGAAGATACAGAAAATTAAAAAAATTTATGCAAAGAATCTTACATAAATCATCATACAAAATGAAAACACAAGTATTAAAGATAAAACAACTATAATAACATCATTACGTTTATTAATTCTTTTATATTGTTTTATTTCTTCTACTACCCCTTGTCTATTATAATTATAACTTTGATTCATATCCATAATTCCACCTCTAGTATTATTATAAATGATAAATGTAAATTTATAAATTAATTTACATTTTTTATGTGTAAAATTATGTAAAAAAACATTAATATTAATACTTTCCTAAAAGATTTCTAAACATATTCAAATAGCCTAATTTATCTTTAATAGTAGACAAAATACCAAAATAATAGTATAATGTTAAGCAGTTACAAAACTTTTTTATATTTAGAAAGAGATGATTTTAATGAATAATAATAATGAGACTACGTCCATTGTTGCTTTAGGTGGCTTAGGCGAAGTCGGAAAAAATATGTATGTTGTAACCCATAAAGAAGAAATAATAATAATTGATGCTGGCGTAATGTTTCCTGAAGATGATTTACTAGGTATTGATTATGTTATTCAAGATATAAGTTATTTAAAACAAAATGAAGATAAGATTAAAGGTTTAGTAATAACTCACGGTCATGAAGACCATATTGGTGGAATTTCTTTCCTTTTAAATAGTGTTAATATTCCAAAGATATATGCTTCTAAAATAGCCGCTGATTTAATCGTAAAAAAACTAACAGATAGAAATGTAAGTTATAACAATATTGAATTAGTAACAGAAGATACAGTTCTTAAAACCAAATATTTTAAAATTGAGTTTGTTGGTACTACCCACTCTATACCAGGTTCTTTTGCATTAGCAATTCATACTCCAAATGGTATAATATTTGAAACTGGAGATTTTAAATTCGACTTAACCCCTATTGGACCTGTTGCCAATATTCATAAAATGGCAGAATTAGGTAAAAATGGTGTTACCCTATTACTTAGTGACTCCACTAATGCGTTATCACCAGGTAGTTCCAAAAGTGAATCTAGTGTTGATGAAGCCTTAAATGATATTGTATCTAAACATTACGGAAGAGTTATCATTGCAACTTTTGCTTCTAATATTTTCCGTATTAAACATATCGTTGAAACATGTCGTAAAAATAATCGTAAAATAATTATTTTTGGCCGTTCTATGGAAACAAGTATTGAATTAGCTTTAAACAATGGTCTAATTGAAGATAAATCTATATTTATCGATAATAATCAAGCTAAAAATTTAAAGAAAAATGAAATATGTATTTTATGTACAGGAACTCAAGGTGAACCACTCGCGGCACTATCAAGAATAGCAAACGGTCAACATAAACAAATTACTTTAATGACAGATGATTTAGTTGTATTTTCATCATCACCTATTCCAGGTAATGCTGCAAGTATCAATAGAGTTATCAATAAATTATATTTAAAAGGTGTTAAAGTTTATACAAACAAAACATTTAATGATGTTCATACATCAGGTCATGCTAAAGAAGAAGAATTAAAATGGATGCTTAGAATAATTAATCCAAAATATTTTATGCCAATGCATGGTGAATATAGAATGTTAAAAGAACATAAACGTATCGCTGAAGATTGTAATATCCCAAGTGAAAATATCTTTATTTGTAAAAATGGTGATGTTATCAATTTAAATAAAGGTATTGTAACTAGAGGAAATAGTGTTCAAGCTGGCGATGTTTATGTTGATGGTTCTAGAATTGGCGATATAGGTTCTCAAGTAATAAAAGACCGTAAATTAATGAGTAATGATGGTATACTTGTAACTATTTTAAATATAAATACATTAACAAGAAAACTATTAATAAAACCAAATGTTACTACAAGAGGATTTATTATGGTAAATGAAAATCCTGAATTAATAAATAAAATAGAACATAAAATAACTGATATAGTAAATAAAACATTATCAAGTGCTAGTTATAGTCATACTGATTTAAAAAA
>CANSWQ010000097.1 GCA_947650775.1 uncultured Mycoplasmatota bacterium | reverse complement strand
TATTATAAATATATGCAAAAATCAAGACTTTTTGCTATTTAAATCAAAAAGTTGCCAATTTTCAAATGAATTTCAGTTTTCAATAAATTAACTGAAAAATTTCTTTTGTTTATGTTATTCTTTTAATAAAACTAGACTTGCTTAAAAAAATTGCATTTAAATCAAAAAGTGATATAATATTTACTCATTAAGAGGGATGAATATGGCTTTCAATTTTGTAGATGTTTTAAAAGTAGGAAAAATTGAATATTTAGATAGAATTCTAACAAAAGAGGATTTGAATAGTGTTTGTGATTTGATAAGAAAAAGTGCTTTTAAAGTTCTAATTATCAAAATGTGTGAAAGTGACTTTGATAATCACCCTTACTTTTGGATGGATGTTATTTATGATGTAGATGAGTTTTTTTGGAAATCATTATATATGAGAGAAAAATATAATTATCCATTTACCACTCAACAATACAAAAATATATTATATAATTCAAAATATGGTGAAGAATATATTTATTATCATTTTTTTGAAATTTTGGCTTTAGATATGAAGTTTTTAAATACATTGTTTCTATATATTATGGAAAAGTCTTTAAAGAAAGAGTTTTGGATGGATTTTTTACTTAAAAATGAGGATTTACATGTAAGAGCGCTTAGTATGATTATAATTATTCAACAGTATCCGCAATTATTAAGTTATTATGGTAGTGATATAACATTATATTTTACTAACTCTGTTGGAAGCGTTAATTCTCAAACATCTTTATTTTTAGAAAAAATGAATGTACAAGATGTAAGTTTAATCGCTTATAATTTGTTTATTTGTGGTTATTTAGAACTATTTAGGCAAGCAAAGGAATTTTTATTTCAAAATTATGAACAAAATTATTTAGCATATCATCTATTTGAAGGATGTAATAAACCATTTAAAAGTAGACAAAAAGAAGAAATAGAAAATGATTTAGAACGCTATTTTTTAACAGATGCTAAAATGCAATTTACTATGTACAGAAATTATGCAGATAATTTAAAACAACAAATTTTAGATGATTTTAGAAATCGATTAAGAGTTTTAAATCAGTTAGATGATAGTTGCTTAAATAGATTTCAAAAAGCTTACTTTTATGAATTAGGGCGAAAACTTGAGCTTTATATTGCAAAATACTTAGATTTAAGTAAAAGTAAAAAAATTGGAAAAATAGGAGAGGGAACAACTTGCTATTCACTTAGATTAGGGGATTATTTATTGAAACTTTGTGATACGAAATGGTCTTATGAAGATATTATTTGCCCTGATTTGTTTTTAATTGTTAAAAATTTGGAACAAGACTATGTTCGAGATGATTCGGGTATTGTTCTATGTGGATTAGAAGTTCAACCTTATCTTAAAAGAAAGGTGAAAGACGTTCCTAGTATATATTTAGATTATTTTTCTGATACTTTAAAACAATTAGGCTATTTTTTAAATGATAGAATGATTAGTTCTAAATGGGGTGATAATGTTAGACTTCTTGATAGTTATAAAGATGCTGATACTAATGATATTAATTCTTTACCAAAATGGTTTAAAGATTACCCAATTGTTTTAGTTGATAGAGATAGAGTTTATCCGATTGATAGGATTCTAGAAACATCCTATGGTAGAAGATTAAATATCAGACAACGTCGTGATGGTGGGGAATATTAAAAAAAGATTAGAAATTTAAATCCTAATCTTCAGAGTCTTTGTCTTTATCTTTTCCTAAAATCTTATCAATAGAGTAGTGATATTTGCTGGCTAGTTCAACTAAAACAACAGTAAGTATTAAAGTTCTACTTTTTTCATATCTATTCCATGTTGGTTGATTAATATTCAGCTCATTTGCTAATTGAACTTGAGTTAAGCCTTTTTTATTACGTATTTTCTTTAAGTTCTCACCAGTTATTTTTAGTTTTATATCAGGTTTAGCATTAGCATATTTTCTTTTATCGCTAAATCCTACGACATAATCAATGGATACATTAAATATATTACAAAATTCATTTAGTCTTCGAAGAGGAATAGTATCAGAACCACACTCCCACATGCTATATGAACCTTTTGTAACATTCATTTTTTGAGCAATATCTTTTTGCTTTAAACCTTTTTCTTCTCTTAATTCTTTCATTCTTGGAAATTGCATAATTTTTCTTCACCTTTAATAATTTTCTCAAAAAAATTTCTAATATGTACTTTTTGGAGTTTATTTGCATAATATTTTACAATTCCTGTTTTGTATGATAAAATTATATTAGGTGAGGACAATGGATAAAAGTGATTTTTGCCAGCAGTTAATTGATGATATTAAAGATGATGTTTTACTTGATAGTGATATTGTGGCCCTTGAATCACTTTTGTTGGTTTTGCTTGAAAATGATGTAGAAAAAAGCTTTAATAATTGGAAATATTTAATTTTAAAATATGATATAAAATCTTTAGATAATGATTTGGATTTTAAAAGATTAGTTAAAAATTTTCCAGAAAAGCTTATGGAAAAAGTAGGGGTAGAGAGTTTTTTTAACTATATGGAGGAAATTCCGTATATTAAAGCCCAAATAATTTACAAATCTATTTTTAATATATATAGCCCTGAATGTTTTATTTATCGCTCATTAGATTATTATATTAAAAAGAATTATAAAACTCTAGAGAAAGATTTAATTAATACTATTTTAGATAAAAGTTCCGTTTTTTCTAAATTGTTTTTTGATAAAGCTGAATTAATAAAAAGAGTTATTGCATTACATATTGAAAATAGTAGTGTACCAATAGATTATTTAAAAGAACTTATTGATATAGTGGATAATAAGAAGGAACGAGCAGTTTTAAAAGCTTTACTTATTGATTATTTTATGTTTTAAGTATATAATAAATAATTATTGAATGGGATGTGTATTTATGAAATATTTTTTAGCTTTTAAAAAAGTGAATGGAAATGGAGAAAATGATGATTTTACTTTAATTAAAGGGAATTTAATTCATAAAGAATTAGATACTAATAATAATTTAAAAGCACTTTGTTTTTTTACAGGAAGATATGCTGATGAAATTGAATTGAAAGCCACTATTATTAGATTAAATCCAGCATTTAAAGATAATGAAGATGATGAACTTGTTATAGCCTGGAAAAGATTTAATGATGGAGTTGAAGAAATAAATTATAATAGTGTTATTTATGGTGATACTGTAAGTTATTTAAATTATGATAATTTAGTAGATTTGTTAGCTTCAAAAGCTTACGATCCATTTTTTGAAGTTTTCTTTAATCATTATCAAGGACATAGATATTTAACGAGAGAATTAAATGCTTTATATGAAGTGGTTAAAAGAGGCTATGGTTATAATATGATTGTTACTAAAATTAAATTCTTTTTAAACAAAGCTTTATTTGGAAAAACTGGTTTAGAATATGCTAAATTTTATAAAATGGTAGTTTTTATTTCTAATGCTTTAAAATTTGATAGTACTTTTTTGGAAAAGGGTAATTTATATAAGACCGCTTCTAAAAGAATAGCTGGGGCTTTAGAATTAAGTAGTGTTCCTTTGTCAGAAACAGAAGAATTCGAAGCTGAATGGCTAGAAGATAGAGCGAGATTAAGAGAAAAGGGACAATGGTAAATTTAATTGTAAATAAAATGTCAAAATAATGGACATAAACTTCATAATTATGTAAATATTTAGTATGATATTAATGTAAAGGAAGTGGATTTTATGTTATATCCTTCAATTGACAAATTATTAAATATTGTTGATTCAAAGTACATACTTGTTCATGCATCTTCAAAAAGAAGTAAGCAAATGCTTGAGAATAGACATTATCAAATGAAGATGAGTGACTATGTTAATAAGAAGGAACTTGGAAGAGCTTTAGAAGAAATTGAAAAAGGTTTAGTAAAAATTCAATAATTTTTCAAAAAACTCTTGATTTTAACTATCTCATATGATAAGATAGTTATGTTCTTTGGGGGACTAGCTCAGTTGGCTAGAGCATCTGCCCTGCACGCAGAGGGTCGCGGGTTCGAGTCCCACGTCCTCCACCA
>CANSWQ010000096.1 GCA_947650775.1 uncultured Mycoplasmatota bacterium | reverse complement strand
GAATAGGTTACTACAGTAGTAAGAAGTAATAGTGCTCCTACATACATGCATAACCATTTTTTGAGGTTTTTTCTAAATATCTTACTCTGTAATAATCCTTTCATATTATTTCACTCTTTTCTATTTTCTACTACTCTTAGCAGTTGTTGTTTTCTTTATTTTTTTAGTAGTACTTTTTTTACTTGTAGTAGCTTTCTTAGTTGTCGATTTTTTTACTTCTTCTTTTTTAGAAGTAACCTTTTTTGCTGAACTATTTTTTACTGTTTTATTTGGTTCAACTTTTGCTACTGTTTTCTTAGCTGGAGTAGCTTTTTTAGTTTCAACCTTTTTAACAGGTGTTTTAGAACTTGTTTTGCTACTAGCTTCAGTTTGACTTTTATTTGTCTTTTTAGTACTACTTACTTTATTTGTTTCTTTTGTATCTTTACTGTCTGTATTTGTCTTTTTCTTTGGTGTAGAAGTTTTCTTAGAGTTTGTTTTTGAAACCGGTTTAGTTTCTTTTTTTGTTTTTTCACTCTTTTCTTCTTTTACTTCTTTTTTGGTTTCGTTTTTACTTTTTAAGAATTCTTGGAACTCTTTTTCGTCTTGTTCTAATATTGGTTTGCCATCAGAATCTGTACTTAGAAGAACACATCCTAATAGACCAATTATAAATATCATAACCATTGTAAAAGGATTTTTGAATGATGAAAGAATTCTACCTCCACCATTTATCTTGGTGACATATTTTCCAACAATAGAGTTTGCCTTAATAGGATCATCTTCACTATTGTTGTTATCACCTTTCGTAATCATAGTTTTATCATCAATTTCTAGGATTCTATGAGTTACAAATTCTCCTTCTTTTCCTCTAAAAGTAATTATATCATTTTCTTTATAATCTTTATCTTTGGTATTAATAATGATTATATCGCCTTTTAAAATGGTTGGTTCCATAGAACCTGATACTACTTCTAACATAGCATATCCATTTATAGAAGCTAAATCTTTATGCATTACTCTAATGGAAATGAAATTATAAATATTAAATGCTAAGACTAAACCAAGAAGTATAGATAAAATAACAAATACTATCTTTTTTATTCTTTTCATTTTAATCTCCCCTTATATTCTATCTATGGTGCAATACTTCCTGCACACTTTTTATTTTCAATATCATACTTGATACCAACTTTTAATTTATACATATCATTTAAGGTTTTATCTATTGCAGATGCTGCGGCTTGATTTCCGATTGCAGTATCTATTTTATCGTTTTTATCATCGATATAGAATGCCCATTCCCAGTGAATAGTAATTTCTAATTCTTTATTACTTCCTGCTGGTAAATTCATTGTATTTTTGGTTGATTCATCAAATACTAATTCTTTACGATAAGTATATAATGGTTTTGGAACATTTTGGTTAACACCATCATTATGGAGAATTGTATATTTGTTGCTAGCTCCATATAAGTAGTTATTTACACTAGCATCAGCATAGTCACTTCTAACAATATATCCCATATTTAAACAACCATCTTCAATACCATCATTGTTAATATCAACACAAATTGTATCTTCTTCTAAAATCATTCCTGTTAAGGTAATATCATCAGGACTTTCATTTTTGAATATCATTGTGTATTCACCTTTAGCGCCTGGATATATTACTTTATCTTCACCATATTTGTTGTAATATTCTTCATTATGGAATAATGGAACATCTACTAACCACATAGTTTTAGATTCAAATTCACGTTCTATTTTTTGTGTTTCATCATAGATTGCTACAAATGTTGTGTCTTCTGTTATTCCAGTGATGAAATTATTTTTACCACTTGCAATATCTTCTTTAGAATAAATTATATCTGTTGTACCTTTTTTAGCATAACCGATAAATTCATAATAGTAACATTCATCATTTGAAATAATTAGAATTGGTTCATCTAATTTAGATAAATCTATTTTTTCTGAACTTGATATTTTAAAATCATATTCTTTTGATACTTCATTAAACATACCGCCATTAGCGTCAATAATTACAAGATATTTCTTAATAATATTTAATTTAATATCCAATTTTTGATCTGGTATATTTTTACCAAATGCACTACCTTCAGCATAAAGGTGAGCTGTGCCATCACTATTTGCACTAACAATTATTGGTAAATATGAAGTTCCTGCGTTAGGATCATAAGATATACTATCTATATTAGAACTGTCTGTCCATATCTTTAAATAAATATTTGGATCATTCTTAGATGTTATTGTAATACTTTTTTTATCACTTGAATATTCAATTTTTAAATCATCAGGATTGTTTCCAATATAATCAAATAAATTTGTTTGGAACATTACTGGTCTAGTATTTGATTCACTATCAATACTCATGTCATATTCATTTTTAAGTGATTGTAAATAGTAATTTTGAGATTTAAAGTTAACTTTAGTAACAGCTGAAATGCCATTATATGTTAAAGTTAAATCAACTGTTTTATTTAACATCTCTTTAGTATCTGGTTTTAATACAACATAACCTAATTTATCTCCAGTACCAAGTGTTGCTGTTCCCTTATATGAATCTGGTAGACTTAAATTGATTTCATTTGGATTAAAGTCAAATTGTTCTACACCATCTTTATATACATGATACTTTATTAAACATGTTCCATCTTCTAAATAACAATCATTTGTGTTATTTTCAAATTTAACTTCATATGTATGTGGTCTATTAACTGTTATGGTATAACTAGTTTGTGAACCATCTTCAGCAGTAACTGTTACTACTACTTTATTAGCTCCTGGTTTTAAATTATTTATTACCCCAGTAGCATTAGTAATACCATCAAAGGTATATGTTACTGTTGCTTTATCACTATTTGGTTTAGCGATAATTGTAATACTTGTATCACTAGCATTAACATCTTTACTATATTCTTTAGTATTTGGGTCAAATGTTGGTGATACATCGCCTTTATTAGTAGTTAAGCTTCCAAGTGAACTATCGTTATCTTTTGGAATATCTGGTTTTCCAGGTTTATTTACTACTACTGTATAAATATTTGTTGAACCATCTTCTGCTTTAACAGTTATGGTTACAACATTAGCTCCTGGTTCTAAACCTTCTATTTTACCACTGGTATTTGTTTTACCATTAAAGGTATATGTTACTGTTGCTTTATTACTACTTGGTGTAGCTTTTAAGGTAATATCATTATCATTTGCACTTACATTAACTTGATAATTTTTAACATCTTCTTTAAATGCTGGTGATAATGTACCTTTATTAGTTGTTAAATTACTTAATTTATTATTGCTATCTTTCTTATCTCCAGGTTTTTCTGGATTATCTGGGTCAACTGGTTTATCTCCACCAGGATTATTTCCTCCTGAACCGTCAATTTTATTTACAACCGTTAAAGTATAAGTTGCGATATATGTTTTACCATTATCTTCTACTGTAATTGTAAATGTTACTTTTCCAGTTTTATAAGCAGTCATCTTTAAGATGCCATCTTTAATAGTAGCAGTTGCTATTTCCTCATCACTACTTGTAACGCTTATCTTACCATCAACACCTACTAATCTATAAGATACAGTTTTAGTGTTAGTTTGTTTTAAATTAATAGTTCCAGCATTATTTGATAAGAATATTCCTTTAGTAGGCTTACCAATATTTATATCTGCTGTTGCTTGATATATTTTGTCATTTTCTTCAGTTTGTAAAAATATTGTTACTTTTCCTTCACTTTTGGGATTGATAACAACATATCCATCTTTATTTACATAACAAGTAGCTATGTTAGCATCACTTGTAGAACATGTAAATTTATGGGGATTGATATTTGTAAATGTATAAGTTAATTTAATATTTTCATCTGATACAGATACATTTAAGTAATCTTTATCAAATCTTAAATCTTTATTTATAATAGTTTCACAGTAAAGGCCATTTTCACAATAGGCACCTTCTTTTTCTTTAAAAACATAAGTGCCTTCATTTCTGAATAAATCACCAATTCTTCCCCAGAACTTTGATGTACAACTACAACTGGTTATTAGGGCTAATACTATTATAAT
>CANSWQ010000095.1 GCA_947650775.1 uncultured Mycoplasmatota bacterium | reverse complement strand
GAAATAGAAGAAATGGTTAGTGGACACTCAGTTATTAAAGCTTTTAATGCTGAGGATAAAACTATTACAAAGTTTGATTTAGATAATAAGAAATTATTTGAAGCAGGATTTAAATCACAATTTTTATCAGGTTTAATGCATCCAATTATGAACTTTGTTGGTAATTTAAATTATGCTATAATTGCAATAGTAGGAGCAATACTCGCAGTAAAGGGGAAAATAACTGTTGGTAATATTCAAAGTTTTATTCAATATTCAAAACAATTTACTAATCCTATTGCACAGTTAGCTCAAATATCTAGTCAAATTCAATCTATGATTGCGGCGAGTGAAAGAGTATTTAATTTTTTAGATACTGGGGAATATATTGATAATGGTAAATTAAAAGCGACTAGTGTAGAAGGTAATGTAGAATTTAAAAATGTTAAATTTGGTTATAATGAAGATAAAATTATTATTAAAGATTTTAATGCTAAAATAAATGCTGGTGAAAAAATTGCGATTGTTGGTCCAACAGGAGCAGGTAAAACTACTATTGTTAAACTTTTAATGCGTTTTTATGAACTTAATAGTGGGGAGATTTTACTGGATGGTAAAAATATTACAGATTATAAACGTAGTGAACTTGAAAGCGTTTTTGCAATGGTTTTACAAGACACTTGGTTATTTAATGGAACTATTTTAGATAATTTACGCTATGGTAATTTGAATGCTAGTGATAAAGAAGTTATAGATGCTGCTAAAACAGCTAATGCGGATTATTTTATTAGAACTTTACCAGATGGTTATAATATGATTTTAAATGAAGAAACTAGTAATATTAGTGGAGGTCAAAAACAACTTCTGACTATCGCTAGAGCTATTCTTGCTAATCCTAAAATATTAATTTTGGATGAGGCAACTAGTAATGTTGATACTCGTACAGAAGAATTAATTCAAAAAGCTATGGATAAAGTGATGATGGGAAGAACTTCATTTATTATAGCACATAGATTATCGACAATTAAAAATGCGGATTTAATATTAGTTATGGATGAAGGAGATATTGTGGAAATAGGTAAGCATGATGAACTTTTAAAGAAAAAAGGATTTTATGCTAAAATATATAATTCACAATTTGAAAAATAGATGTTACTTGGTAATATCTATTTTATTTTGTAATAGAATTAAAAGGTGGAATCAAGTTGTTAAAAAATTTTATTTATGTTATAATAGTCTAGCTTTAAAAAGGAGAATATTTATGGATATTAAGTGGGAATATTTAGAGGGTTTGTTTTCTTTAGAAATAGAAGAAATTAAAGATATTTTAATAAATATTTTAAGTCAATCAGGCATTCCTTTTCAATTAGATTTTCGAGTAAAAAGCTTAGATAAAATACAACAAAAACAACTTTTATTTAAAAAAAGAAATCAACCTTGTAGTTTGTTTGATGTTCCTGATATATTAGGTTTTAGAATATCTGTTGATACAGAAAGAGATGTTTATAGAATTTTTGCATTATTAAATAATTATTTTGAACCAAGAAGAGTTGTTGATTTTTTTAATAATCCAAAAAGCACTGGTTATCAAGCTTTTAATTGTTTTTATGATAATTGGGCATTTAATACAGAAATTCAAATAATGACTAAAGAAATGCGTGATTGGACAAATGCAACTCATGATGAGCATAATAAAAGAAAATATGGTGATATTTTAACTAGAAAATAAAAAATTCAAGCTTTTGATGTCTTGAGTTTTTTCTAATTAGAATATAATCGGTATAAAGTAATAGAAGGAGAGTTAAAAAATCTTAAACTTATATCTTCTGTTCCTAAACCGTTTGATATATATAACTTAGTATTTTTTACTTTGTGATAGCTTTCTAGATAAGTTTGGGCACCATCTTTTTTTCTAATACCGCCAATAAAAGGAATTCTAAATTGTCCCCCTAAAGAGTGGCCTGCAAAGGCAATAGAAGTGTTGTCTAATTTATTTACTAAGTCTGGTTGATGCATAATTGTTATATTAAAATATTCGTTATCATATAATTCATTTATTTTTTCATCGTTTGTAACTCCTATAAAATTAAGAGGGGTCTTTGATTCGTAATATACTAATTTAGAAGTATTATCTAAAACAATAAAATTACTATTTTCTAATATTCCTTTGACTCTGTTTTCATTTTTTAAATCATAATCTCCTAAACAGGCAAATTTAAAAACTTGAGATTCAATTTGAGAAAAATATTTAATTATTTTATCTTCATCTTTATTATTGATGTTTTTATTATCAAATAAGTCTCCAGTAAATATAACTATGTCGGGTTTTAATTCATTTATTTCTTTTACTAATTTTTTTAAAGTGTCTTCATTTGTTGTACGACCATAATGTAAATCGGAAAATTGAACTATTTTTAAACCGTTATAATCATTATTTAAATTCTTAGCAGTTATAGCTACTTCTTTAATTTTTAGAGTGTAGGGGTTAATAAAGCGGCCATATAAATAAAAACAAATAATAATTATTAAAAAACTAAATAATATTTTTATTCCAGTATGTTTATTTTCTTTTTTCATAAATCACCTAAAATAACATTATTAATAAGATACATAAGGCATTATGGAATAAATGAGCTATGTATCCTGTATATATATTGTCAGTTTCATAAATTGCTTTTGCAAAGAAGAAACCTAATGCACCATAAGGAATGATAAATAATAATTCTAATAAGTTAAATTCAGCGATATGAGCAAGACCAAATAGTAAACCAGTTACTATAGCAAATGTATACCATTTAGTAAAAGCTTTTTTAAATGATATTCTAAAAGTTATTTCTTCAATTAATGGACCAATTATAATCATAGTTATCATATTAGTAAGAGGGAGATTATTTAATAATTCACGATTAGCTGATTCATTAGCAGCGATATCTCCAACTATAAAAGATATAAATATATTACTGATAAACATTATGCCTAAACCACATAACCAGTTTTTTAATGCAATGTTAATATTATCTTTTTTAAAAGTTTTAAAATCATTTAGAAGTTTTTCTCGATATATAAAACATAAACCTAATAACATAATTGTGTATGTTCCAAGTTGAGATAACCCAGCGATTATTTTATTAGTACTTTCATAATAATTACCAAAGATTGTACCTCCAATTAAAGCAAAAACAAAATATAAAATAATAGTACTAATACCTTTAAAAAATTCAATTATTTTATTAGGCTCTTTTTCTATAATTTCAGTTATTTCTTTTGTTTCTTCTTTCATTTTATAGGCTCCATTCTTTTTTTATATTATCATAAATTAATTTTGGAGACAATAGTTTTAGGATATTTTACAATTTTTTCAATCAGGTTGTTGATATTTTGCTAAAAATTAGTTATAATAAAGTATATAAATGATAAAAGGAGGAAGATATTTATGAAGGAAGCGACTGGAGAATTAAATATGACAGTTATTACAGTTGTAGCAATAGCGGCAGTAGCAGCATTCTTTTACGCTTTTGTTTGGCCAGCGATAAGAAATAATTTACAAAGTACAACTAAATGTAATGCGGCTGTATGTCCACCTTGTGATAGTGCTATGTGTGAATGTACATATTATGAGGGTGAAGGAGATAATGCTAAAGAAGAAACTATTAAGTGCAAAAATCCAGAGTATGTTGCTGGAAATAAATAGACTGAATTAGGAGGATTTTAGATGAAGCAGGCGATGGGTGAAGCTAATATGACAATAGTAATAGTTTTGATTATAGCTGTATTGTCTGTTTTATTTTTTTCTTTTATTTGGCCTAATATTAAAATGCAGTTTAAACATGATACAAGATGTGATGATGCTATTTGTTTGTGTCCAGAATTTGATGCAAATGGTAAATGTTCTTATCACGGAGCAACTGTAGAATGTTATTTTAAAGAAGATAGAAATAAAAAAATTACATGCGCTTGGAAAGGTTAAATGATTAGGTGATATAATTTGAAAGAGGCAGTAGGTGGCTTTTCATTATTTACAATTGTTATAGCATTTGTAGTGCTTTTCACTGGTTATATTAGTCTATCAATTAACTATTCTAAGGCATATAATGTTAAAAATGAACTTATTAA
>CANSWQ010000094.1 GCA_947650775.1 uncultured Mycoplasmatota bacterium | reverse complement strand
ATTTATAAGCATTATCAACGGAATTATAACTTCTAACTAAATTTTTAAATCTTTCAACTTCATCCTTAGTCTCCAAAACAAAATTTGAAGCTCTAGAAGTATAAAATTCTTCAGTCTCAGATTCAACTAATTTAGTTAAAGATTCATAAACGGGTGTAATAGTATCAGTATCATTTTCGACAAACTGATTAAAAGCTTGTTCATAATAATTATCACATAAACGCCCAAATTCTCTTTCACGTCCCGCTTTAATTCTAATACCAGGTTTTACTTCTACATAACCTTCTGTTAAATTTTTACCTTCCTTAATAATCGTTAATAAATCCGTTTTTAGTCTTTCAAGTTCTTCATTCATTTTTATAACCCACTTTCATAATAAAAAACACAGGGAAACCCCAAAATCTACTTAATTATACCATATAAATATCAATAGTGCAATAATGTAAACATAAAACTTACACTACAAAAATCAAAAAAAATATGATATTATATATATTATAGAAAGAGGTTATAAAATGAATCCTAGTATTTTTAGAGAATATGATATTAGAGGTACTTACCCTGAAACAATTAATGAAAATATCGCCTATACTATTGGTCGTAGTTATGGTAGTTACTTAAAAGAAAAATTAAATCAAGAAACATGTATTGTTTCTCATGATAATCGTTTATCTAGTCCTGCTCTTGCTGCTTATCTTATTAAAGGCATCACTGATAGCGGTTTAAATGTCTACAATTATGGTTTAACTACTACCCCAATGCATTATTATGCCAGATATTTACATAATTTATATGGCATTATGGTTACAGCCAGTCACAATCCTAAAGATGATAATGGTTTTAAATTTTCTTTTGACAATTTAGCAAACGCACGAGGAGAGCAAATAGAAGATTTTAAAAACTATACTTTCGCTGGTAAATTCTTACAAGGAGTTGGTAAAGTATCAAGTGGTAATATCACTGAAAAATACGTTGAATTTTTACGTTATGGATTAGAATTTGGTAGACGCAAAAGAAAAGTTGTTATTGATATTGGAAATGGAACTACTTCTATTATTGCGAGAAAAGTATTTGAACGTATTAACGTCGAATTTGATATGTTATACGAAGAAAATGATGGTCACTTTCCTAATCATCATCCCGACCCTAATGTTGAAGCAAACTTAAGCAATTTAAAACAAGAAGTATTAAAAAATAAAGCCGATTGTGGTATAGCTTTTGATGGTGATGGTGACCGTATTGGTATTATAGACGAAAAAGGAAACTATGTCCCTATTGATCACTTTATGATTTTAATTATCAGAGATATTATTTCTAAAGTAAAAAACAAAACTTTTCTTTATGATGTTAAATGTTCCAAAGCTTTAGAAGATGAAATCAAAAAATTAGGTGGAACACCATTTATGTATCGTACTGGTGCTAGTTATACTCAAAGTAAAACTAAAGAAGACAATCTTCCTTTTGGTGGCGAATATTCTGGACATTTATTTTTCCGTGATAAAATAGCTGATGTCGGTAGTGGTATATATGCAGGTTTAAGATTATTAGAGATTTTAAGTAAAACAAACAAATCTCTTAGTGAACTTCTCTCTGATATTCCAAAATATTATAGTACTGCTGAAATCAAGTTCCCTTCTAAAGATGAAACTAAATTTGACATAATTGAAAAAATAAAATATTTTTGTGAAACTCAAAAATGGCCAATAAATACCATTGATGGTGTAAAAATAAACTTTAAAACCGGTTGGGCTTTAGTACGAGCTAGTAATACTGGACCAAATATCACAATGCGTTGTGAAGCAACTACACCTGAAGGTTTAGAAAACTTAAAAACAATATTTACTAATATAATAAATACTTACAATAAATAAAGAGAGCCCAAAGACTCTCTTTTCATATGCTAATAATTAGCTCTATCTAATTTTCTTTCTAGTTTTAATACATCAGAATTACTATATTCTGCATTTTCAAATGTATTATTATCATAAGTAGTACCTGGAACATAATTTGGATCAAGTACTCCACAACCATTTCTATGACAAACTCCATTGTCATCATAATGATGCTTATACTCAATACGATAAGGAACAAAGCATGTATGACATTTTACATCATATCGATAGCAGTATTCACTAGGATTTGGATTAGGATTGGTAAAATTACTTTTTGAAACCAATTGGTCATAATATGGACTCATTATTAAAATCATTAAATCCATATTATCTGGTGCATGCTCATGATCTAAAACATAGCCACACTCTTTACAAGAATTAGTTTTTTTATCAAAATCATGATACCCTTCTTCTCTAGCTTCAACACAACCACAATATCTAATATGATTTGTCATATCAGACTCCCAATCACCATAAACATGTTCTGTATGATAATCTCTATCAACATAGCCATGACAAACTGCACAATCATAATATTGATATATATTACTATATATTTTTATAAATTGCATATCACCAGTTTTAGTACAAGACTCAGTTGTTTTAGCTTCATAATTACAAACATCACAAGTATTTATTACATTATGAATATTAGTAGGATTAGTAATACCTACACTTTCATAAGTAGTAGTATAACTACAATCTTCATTTTTAAAAAGCGTAATTTCTTCCCCACATTTTGCACACTCATAATTAGCAGATAATTTATGAGTTCCGTTATTATTAGAAGAATCATAAGTATAAACTAAATCATCAGGCGCATCACTATGTTGATGAGTATAAGCTTCCGTTTTTGTATATCCACAATCTAAACAAGTATAAGTAATACTAGTCTCATCTTCATTAGGTACTCCAGCATCAAAATTACAAGCTACATTACTTTCTAATACAGGTTCTTTACTATAATCACAAGTAGTACATTCTTCGCCTCTTACAATATTATGAGTACCATCATTATTAGAAGTTATTTCTGCGTTTGTTTTTAATGAATGATTTCTAGTTCCCATTAAAGTATTATCTGCTGGACAATAGCTAGCTTCTAAATTATCATCTAAATATACCCATTCTCCCAAACTATGTGTATGAGACGGTCTATTAGAACTACTACTGCCTAATGTTTTAGTATAAGTATTCCCACACCCTTTTGTCTCACAAGTATAAGTAATTTTATTACCTTTTCTAACACCTTCATCAAAATCACAAGCAACTGTATCTGTAACACTAATTTCATGACCACAATTATTACACTCATAATTAGCAATATTATCATGTGTTTTATTTTTATTAGCTTTTACTTCTTCACTTACTAGTTCATAATCATGACTTCTTCTTCCAGTTAATAGGCCATCAACATAACGTCCTTCATATTTATCATCTATAGCTACCCAAGGAATTTTATAAAAGCCAGTTCCATCATATGGTTTTAACTCTGCTGGATTAACAGTTAATCCACCAAATTGAATATCTTCCAATAAAGTTTTGCTTTCACCAAGTTCACTTGCTACTGTTGCTTCTAAAGCACTCGCTTGTGTTAAACCAGCAACTACAATAGAAGCTAAAAGTGCTCCCGATAACGCAATACTACGAACATCAATTATCTTTTTTCTTTTCATTTATTGTCTCCTCTTTTCTTTTCATATAAATACATCAAATAAATCATAATAAATAGCAAAATAAATTACAATTTTTTTGACGATGTATTAAATATATTAGCACACATTTTTTAAAAAAACTATCCTAAAAAATAATTTTTATTATCAAAAAAAGGTTTTAAAAAAGAAATATATACCATAATAAAAACAAGGAGGAAAAATAATGACACAAAAAGAATTACTTTATATGGAAGATGCTATTGGTCACGAACAAAACTTAGAAACAATTTTTAATAATTTCAGTAATGAATTAGAAGATAAAAATCTTGCTTCATTTATCCAAAAGTTAGCTAAAAAGCATCTAAGTTTAAACGAAAAATTATTAAAAGTTATGGAGGAACTAGCTAATGAATGATAAGCTTATTATGGAAAATATCCTACTTCTTCTAAAAGGAACTTGTGAAGTTTATGTTCATGGCACCGAGGAAGCTAGTAACAAAAAAGTTCATGAAGTTTTAAAAGAAACTTTAAAAGAAATATTAAAAATGCAATATGAAGTATATACTAAAATGACTGAATGTGGTTGG
>CANSWQ010000093.1 GCA_947650775.1 uncultured Mycoplasmatota bacterium | reverse complement strand
CAGGAATACCACTTTCAATTAAATGGGCAATTCTAGTTGTTAATACTTTAGTTTTACCAGAACCAGCTCCTGCTATAACAAGACATGGTCCATCTATATGCATTACCGCTTCTTTTTGTTTATCATTTAACTTATCAAACATTTTTATACCACCTACTACTAAAATTATATCAAAAAAAACAAAATTAAAAAAGCAACTTTACACAAAAGTTACTTCAATATCTAAATCACAACATATGGATTATCTAAGGTTCCATTACCTCCACTAAATGTTACATCTGCTCTTAAATTTATTACTGGACGCAAACCAGATAGTTGGCCAATATGGTCCATTCCACCTAGGGTACCATTCGTATTAAGTGAATAAACACTAGCATAATTATAACTGCCATACCAGTAATTCGGAGACATAGTCCAGTAATTTTGACCATTATATAGATAGAATTGTTTATTAATTTCCATATACGCTGATCCAGCAAAATTCACTTCATCTGATGTTATTATTCCAATCTTTAAATTATATGTATCTCCAGAATCACATGATAATCTTGGTGATCCTATTACTAGTCTTTGTTGCGCTGCAAAATAGAATGTTTCAGCTGGTTTTAGTTGCCATGTTTCGCTTGTTCGTGCATTTCTATCATTACAATACTTCCCATCTGCTATCTTTGATTCATGACTTGCTAGAGTGCTTGCATACCAACTTTCTAACTCTGTTTTAGCATTACAAGACGTTCCACTTGTTGAGTTACTTGGCCGTTGGCTTGTTCCTGTATGAGTCCATCCTACATAACTGGCATTAGTTCTTAATCCATTATATTGTATATCTGTTTTTGCTAGAGATTCAGCTGTTGACGTTCCATTTGCATGGCAGGAATAGCCATCATAAATTAATCTTATTGTTTTATCTCCATTGATTCGTACTATTCGCCAACAGAAACCTCCAAATTTTAAATAGTTGTTTGTTACTGCGCCTCGCCAATAGTAGCTATATCCTCCATACATTCCATCACTTACTTTATATACCCCTTCATCTGTTGTTGCTACTTGTTTAAAATCTGGTTCCCCTGTTTTTACTGTTATATTTCCAAGTATTGTTTCACTAGCTGGATTTGGTGTTGTTTGGACACTCTTTGTTGTTGTATCACTTTGATTTCCTGCGGCATCTTTTACATATACTTTTACTGTATATGTTGTTCCCGCTGTTAACCCTGTAAACTTGTGTGTATTCCCTGTTCCTTTTACTGCTGCATTACTATTTAATTGATACCAATATTCTGTTACTCCTTTATCATCTGTTGCTGTTACTGTTACATTTATTTCTGTTTTTGTTACACTTGTTGTTACATTTGTTATTGTTGGTTTTGTTGTATCTCTTTCTTTATCAAAATATAAATAACATCTTGTTCCCTTTTTGGTTACTCCTCTTATGTTTATTTTACCATTTATATATTCAAGAGTTATATTATTATCTTTTGGGGCATTTTCTATTCCTGATGTTTCTGTCGCTACTTTACATACTGATTTCTCACTATTAAAGTTATATCCTTCTGTTGGTATTTCATCTACTATATTATAATTTGTTCCATCTTCGCTAATATTGACTGCTACTACTCTCATGTCTGGCATTTTATAATTAACTGTTCCTCTAACTAAAGGTATATCTTGAGTCAATTTATATTTTGCTCTAGTTGTAGCAAATGTTAATGCTCCACCTATTACACATATGGCTATTGCTCCTATTACTATTTGTTTCTTGTGACTTTTCTTTAATGTTTGAAACTCCATATAAAATACCCTCTTTCTATTTTTCTCAATTATACTCTTTATATAATTTAATTTCATTATGTTCGACAAAACTTGTCAAAACTTACTTTTTTCATCACCTTAGAACATCTATGATATTTTTATCTTATATTTGAAGTATACAATATTATTGAGTATATTTCAATATTTTTATGTTATTTTATGATTTTTTATAGTATATAGCGATTTTAGTTTTTGAATAAGTAATTTTTTCGATACAATCATGATAAGTGAAATGGAAAGATAGATATGAACTTAAGATATATAAGAATTGATAATGATAAAATGCAATATGAAACTGCAAAATTATTAAACATAGCCAAAAGTACTTACTCTACATGGGAAACAGAAGCATCTCCAATTCCTTTAAAAAGGTTGGTAGACTTTTGTAACTTATTTAATGTATCATTAGATTATGCTTTAGGTTTAACAAATATCTCTAAATACCCTAACATGAAAAAAAACATAGATTACAAGCTATGTTCAAGTAGAATCAAAAAAATAAGAAAATTAAATAATTACACTCAAAATGATATTGCCACAATATTAAATACAGATAATGGTGTTATATCAAGATATGAAAATGGTAAAACTTTAATTTTAACAGAATTCTTAATTGAATATACTAAAATTTTTAATATCTCCGCTGACTATTTAGTGGGTCGAATTGATGAAAAAATAGAACTTAAAAATTCTATTAAAAATTAAATATATAATTATCTATTTTTACCATTTATATCCATATAAAATAAATCATCACAAGAAAGATTACTTACACTTTTTCTTAATACAAAACTAATATAACTATTAAGTAAATAATCATTCAATCTCATATACCCCCCCCCCGACATCATACTATTTAAATCTTGATTACAAAACTGTTCATATGTTAAATCTGCTAAATAAAATTCTCCATCACCACTTACTAAAACAAAATAATGTTTAAAATCAAAACCTAAATCTAATAAATTAATAAGTCTCACATTTAAATGTCTTTTTTTCATTTCTTCAAATAAATAACTATTATAAACATGACACATTCTATTTATTGTTAAATCTTTTAATTTTTCTCTTGTAACTTTTATTGCATTTTCTATTTCTTCTTGAACATTTATACCTCTAACATTCCCTATCATCTTAAATATATCCATATTACCACCTACTCTACTATATCAAAAAATCTTTGTTCTTTTGATTTACTATTAGAAGAATCTATAAAATCTAATTTAAAAGTCCTTTCTTTTAAATTTATTTCTCTAACCACATCTTTAACTCTTTTAGCTACCCCAAAACTTCCATCAAAAAAATTAACATCCCCAAGTATTTCTTTTATTTCCTTCTTTATTAATGGATAATGTGTACAACCCAGAACCACATTTTTAATATTATTATAATGTAATTTTTTTTGTAAATAAATTTTTAAATCTTCTTTTTTATTTTGTTCAATTAAATCTGCCAAACCAGGAAAAGCTTCAATAGTCATTTCATCATTAGAAAAACTATGATAAAGCTTTAAAAACTTTTCTGATTCTATCGTACCTTTAGTTGCCATTACTAAAGTTTTACCTTTAGGACTATTATCAAAAACTTGTTTTATCGCAGGTTCTATAGCAATTATTGGTACCTCAAAAGTTTCTCTTAAAATATCTTTACATATCGCACTCGCTGTATTACACGCGATAACTATAATTTTACATCCTTTATCTATTAATAATTGAACTATATTTCTAGTTATTAATAATAATTCATCACTTGATTTATCTCCATAAGGATTATTAAAAGAATCACTATAATAAAGATAATGATAATTAGGTAATAATTTTATTATTTCTTTTAAAACTGTTACCCCACCAATCCCTGAATCAAAAACACCTATCATAAAACCACTTCTTTAATATATTTTATTATAAAACACTTTTAAATATTTGTAAAATTGTTATATAATATTATTGTAAAGGAGTATTAAAAATGAGAATAGGAATTTTTACTGATGCTTATGAACCATATATATCAGGTGTTACAACTAGTATTAAAATGTTAAAAGAAGTATTAGAGGATATGCATCATGAAGTATACATAGTAACAGCTAATCTAAAAAGATTCAAATTTGAATATGATAAAAAAAATAAAATAGTATATATCCCAGGAATTAAAACTGGAATATACGATAGTCGTCTTACGAATATATACTCTAGAAAAGCTATGAAAATAATAAAAAAATGGAACTTAGATATAATTCATTCCCAAACAGAATTTGGTATTGGAGCTTTTTCTAGAATAGTATCTAAAAAATTACATATTCCTGTTGTTCATACTTATCATACTTTATATGAAGATTATTTATATTATATAACGCATGGTCATTTTGAAA
>CANSWQ010000092.1 GCA_947650775.1 uncultured Mycoplasmatota bacterium | reverse complement strand
TATCCTACGGGGTTTTGGGCTAGTAAGGAGTGTGATTAGATGAAGGTTCAAATAAAGGCAACTTTATTAGGAATAATAAAAATGACATTAACTATTACAGTCAATGTCTTCCGTAAAAAGTAGATATTAGATTGTAGCCTAACACTCTACTAACTTAATATTAACATATTTTTTCAATAAATACAATTACTACTAAATATACTTTATACCATTTCTACTCAAAAAAAAGAAGTAATCTCTTACTTACTTTTCCTCTTCTGTTTCAAAACCACAATCTAATTCTACTTTAATTTCATAATCAGTCTTACCATATCCTTCTTTTGGTATAATAATGACTCTAGTATTTTTAGCATCACAAACATTTTTATTATCAGGGTCAACAAGTTCTGCTACTTTCCCTTTATTAGATTGTCCATTATAACGACCTAGATTTTCTAAATCAATTTTAATGCCAGTACTACTATACTTACTTAAGAAAGTTTTTCTTTCTTCATCATTTTTTCCAGTACGTTCATAGTAATAATTTTCATAAAAATCTTTACCCATATCTTTTAAAGTATTTTCATATTGTTGTTTCTTATTAGATAAAGCGTGACTCTCTCCAAATAAAGTTACTGCCCCTACTATTACTATTACCACTAATAGTAAAGCTACTCCTGAAACAATAATAGTTTTTTTATTATCTATTATAAATTTTTTTATCACATCAAAATCAAATTTTTTATTCTTAACATTTACTTCTTTATTCATTTCTTACACTCCCTACCATAATGTTAGCACAAATATCTAAATATGACAATAAAAATTAATAAAATATATCATAAAAAACTAAATTTATGATAGAATGTTATTAAAGGTGATACTATGTACTTAAAAACTAATAATAAAACTTATGAAATTATTATTGCCAACACTTTTTATAAAAGATTAACTGGTTTAATCGGTTATAAGAATATTAACTTTGGAATGTTATTTCCTAAATGCAATTCTATTCATACCTATTTTATGAAAGAAAATATTGATATTATTGGCTTAGATACAAATAATGAAGTTATATATAAATATGAAAATTTAGATAAAAATCGTGTTATTAAAATAAATAATGATATAAAAAAAACAAGTATTTTAGAATTACCAGCTAATTCCAGCAAAAAAATAAGAATAGGAACTATTCTTATCTTTGAAAACAATTAATTATTCTTTAAATTCAAATATATAATCACAAATTTGAACTTCATCTCCCCGTTTTGCTCCTAATCTTTCAAGTTCATCTTCAACACCCATGCCTTTTAATTTTCTTGCAAAACGAAGAACAGCCTCTGGTTCATTAAATCTTGTCATTTTAAACAACTTTTCTAATTCTTTACCTTCTAAAATCCATACATCACCATCTTTAGTAATAGTGTAAGGTCTTTCATTTTGAAATTTATACATTACATGACTAAGCATTTCGGTATCATCATATAAAGGGTCATTAGATATTTTATCAAGTTTATCAGCAAGATTATACATTAAATCATCAAAACCTATATTAGTAACTGAACTTATTTCAATAATATCTTTATCTGGATATTTCTTTTTAAAATCTTTTAAATTATCTAAAGCATTAGGCAAATCCATTTTATTAGCTAATATTATTTCTGTTTTTTTAGCTAATTTATCATTGTATTCTTCAATTTCTTTACGAATAGCAACATAGTCATCGATGGGATTTCTACCTTCTTCACTTCCCATATCTATCACATGAGCCAAAATTTTAGTTCGCATCGCATGTCTTAAAAACTTATGTCCTAATCCTACTCCGGTTGAAGCTCCCTCAATTAATCCTGGTAAGTCTGCCATCACAAAAGTTCTTTCATCTTTTAGTTTAACAACACCTAGATTAGGCGATAAAGTTGTAAAATGATAACTAGCAATTTTAGGAGTCGCTGCACTTATTTTAGACAAAATAGTTGACTTACCAACACTAGGAAAGCCAATTAATCCAACATCGGCGATCATTTTAAGTTCAACTTTTAATATTTTTTCTTCTCCCGGCTCACCAAGTTCACTAAATTTAGGCGCAGTATCCGTTTGGGTTTTAAAGGCAACGTTTCCGCGTCCCCCGCGTCCCCCCTCAGCGACAACTACCTCTGTTATATCACCAACTAAATCGGCTATAACTAAATTAGTACTTTCATCTACAACTGTTGTCCCTTCTGGAACTTTAATAATAATATCCTCAGCAGATGCACCATTTCTATTTTGACCACTACCATTTTCTCCTTTTTTCCCTTTAATAATTTTCATATATCGTAAATCAATTAAAGTTTTAAGACCCTTATCAACTTGGAAAATAATGCTAGCACCCTTTCCCCCATTGCCACCATTAGGTCCTCCCATTGGTTCACATTTTTCTCGACGAAAAGAAGTACAACCATCTCCACCTTTACCTGCTATCACCTTAATTGTAAGTTCATCAACAAACATATTATCACCTATTCTTTTTCTTCTGTTATCTTTATTTTAATATCTTCAAAAACAGCAATTTTATCTTTTTTTAGTTTACCATCTTTAAAATAATATTTATACTCAATTAATTTAAGTTTCTTTTTTTCAGTTTTTTCTTCTAAAGCAAATATTTCATTACCATCTATCCTAGCCAAAGTTTTATTATCTAAATCATAATAATTATTAAATTCATGATCACCCATTAAATAATCTTTACTAGTATCACTAACAAGAATTCCTTTATCATTAATAATATCTCCATTATTATTAATTAAATAATAATGATGTTTAATAGAATCATCAACCAAACCTACATTTACTAACAAATATTCCGTCTCATTTTCTTTCAATATTTGAAAAGAAGATTCATTAATTTTAATATTATCATTAATTTCTTCATTTAAGAAAACATCATGAATTTTTTTTACTTCTTCTGGAAAAGCCACTTCTTTTTCCAAACTTTTTTTACCATCAAAATAAACATATAAAAGAACATATAATGAATTATCATATTTAGTTAATAATTGATATTCCATTTTTACTTTATGTTTTTCATTATTTAAATAAATATTATAAATTTCGGATAAATTAGACTCAGTTTCATTAGAAGTAACTTTTTCAATTGTCTTTTTAATTTCTTTTTTAGGCTGTTTTTTTAAACCATTATTATCTAAAACATAAATAGTTCCCCAAATAATCCCTGTAAGTGCAGCGATTAAAATTAAAACACTAAAAATCCATTTAAACCATTTTACATATTTCATAAAAATTCCTCTTTTGTTATATTATATCAAAGGAACCCATATTTTAAAACAATAAAAGAAAAAAATCACTATACAAATAGCAATTTATTTAAAAATATTAAATAGTTTAGTTTTTCCTGAACCACTACTATTAAGTCTTGAAAAACCAAGAGCTACTAAAAAATCATCTAATACTTGTTCATGTTCTTTTTTATCATCTAAATAAGGAATATTAAAGAATACATTAGCTTTAGATTCATTTTCAAAATCACTAACATCTTTAGCATTTAACACACTTTTATTTAAAACTATTTTTTTATCTTTAAGTTTTTCAAAAGCATCTCTATCTCCTCGAATCAATTTATTAAGTTTAATAAGACCTGGTTCAATAAGATATATAACTTCATTACATAAATTAACTTGCCCCGTAGTATTTAAATCTAAAAGAATAACTTCTGCTTCTGGATTATTAGCAATATGATAAGATAAATCTAAAGCAGTAGTTGACTTTAAAGCTGGATCATTCAAATATTTAAAATCTTCACTATCAACTTCTACAGCTACAACATTATAAGCAACTTCAAGATGTTTTTTTAGCATATAAACTAAAGTAGTAGCCCCAGCATGAGCTGTTACATTTTTAAAACCAATTATTCTAAGTCCTCCTGATCCTGTACCAGAAAAAGAATCAAAAGAAGTATTTGCTCCTGAATCATTACTACTATCACTATTATTTAGATTATGATATTGAGCAACATCTTTATATGAATTAGGATTATCAATCAAAAATTTAACTGCATTAATATTTCTTGTAAAATTATATATCCCCATTGAAACTAATCCTGATAAATAACTTCCACTATTAACCATCGCTGAATCATCTAAAAGTAATATTATTTTATTCATATCGAAATTAACTGATAGTTTTTGAATATTTTTAATATTTTGATAACC
>CANSWQ010000091.1 GCA_947650775.1 uncultured Mycoplasmatota bacterium | reverse complement strand
ATCAATTGTATTTTATCATTATTAAATTTTAGCAAAGGAAGTATTAAAATCTTTAATAAAGAAATGAAACCAGATGCCTATGAAATAAAAAAAGAAATAGGAGTAATATTTCAAGATGTGGCAGTTTTTGACGAATTAACAGTTTATGATAACATAGATTATTTTTGTGGTTTATACATTAGTGATAAAAATAAGCGCAAAGAGCATATAGAGGATGCAATAAATCTAGTAGGATTAAAAGAATTTATAAAATTTTACCCAAAAGAGTTATCAGGAGGATTACTTAGAAGATTAAATATCGCTTGCGGAATTGCTCATAAACCTAAGATTATATTTTTAGATGAGCCAACTGTCGCTGTTGACCCTCAAAGCCGTAATAATATTTTAGATGGTATTAAAAAACTAAGAGAAAGTGGCGCTACAATAATATATACAACTCACTATATGGAAGAAGTAGAAATATTATGTGATAGAGTAATAATATTAGATAAAGGTAAAGTTATTGCAAGTGGAACAACAGATGAATTAAAAGCTTTAGCAAATATTGAAGAAAAGATAAGTGTTGAAATAGTTGAATTTGATTCTAAACATTTAAAAAACATTAAGAAGTTACCTAATGTATCTGAAGTAACATATAATAATCATTTACTACAAGTTATATATACAAAAGGGGATAACAATTTAACTAAATTTATGGATTATTTAAAAAAAGAAGATATAGCTTATCAAAAAATATTTTCTGAGCGACCAACCTTAAATGATGTATTCTTAGAACTAACAGGTAAGGAGCTTAGAGACTAATGTTTAAGCATAATTTAAAATACAATTTAAAGACTCTATTTAAAAATAAAGCTTTAATATTTTGGACATATCTTTTTCCAATTATATTAGGAACATTTTTCTATTTAGCTTTTCACGACATTGAAAAGAATGAAGCATTCAAACCTATCCCAATTGCTATTATAGAAAATGAGGAATGGCAAGAAAATAATATATGGCAAAGTACGATAAAAAGTTTAAGTGAAGAAAAAGATAATAAAGTATTTAATACAACTTACAAAAATATTGCAGAGGCCAAGAAAGATTTAGAAAAAGGGGATATCATAGGTTATGTTTTATTAGAAGAAAATATTCCTAAAGTTATTATCAAAACAAATGGTACCAGTGCGACTATTTTAAAAAGTATAATTGAAGAGATAAATAGTAAAATTAATATAATAGAAGATTATATAGAATTAAAAATAAAAGAAAAGATTAACAATGAAGGTTATGAAAATATCGATAAAATTAATTATGAAGAAATAGCACGAGAAGCTCAAGGAATGTTAGAGATAGAAAATAACATTAAAGATATAACCAGTGATAATATGAGTTATACTATGATTGAGTATTATACTTTAATTGCAATGGCGGCATTATATGGTGGGATTCTAGGAATGGTTTCTTTAAATAAATGTTTAGCCAATATGGGTAGTATAGGAAAAAGAGTATCCATTAGTCCTACCAAAAAAGGAACAATAATATTAAGTAGTGCGATAGCGTCTTATATCGCTCAAATTATAGGAATTGCTTTATTATTTTTATATACGATATTTATTTTAAAAGTAGATTATGGAACTAATTTAGCTTTAGTAATTCTTCTTGCTTTAATAGGTTCATTAACAGGTTTATCAATGGGTATAGCGGTATCTAGTATTTTAAAAACTAATGAAAATACAAAATTAGGAATAATTATAGCTATCACTATGGCAGGATGTTTTTTATCAGGAATGATGGGAATAACCATGAAATATGTAATAGACAAAAATGTGCCAATTATAAATATGCTTAATCCTGCAGCATTAATAACAGATGGTTTTTATTCATTATATAGATATGACACTTTAAATAGATATTGGATCAATATAATAAGTTTATTAATTATAACAAGTATACTGATATTAATTTCTATAAAAGCTTTAAGGAGGAATAGATATGATAGTATTTAAAACATTTTTGCGTATTGTAAAAAAATGTATCTTTCCTATAATTTTATATACAGTAATATTAGTATTATTTAGTAGTATTAATATAAGTACAGAAGATAATAATATGAATTTTACAGCTTCCAAACCTGACATATATATAATTAATAATGATAAATATGAAGGTATAACCAAAAGTTTAATAGATTATATGAGTGTTAACAGTAATATAATAGAATTAAAAGATACCAAAGAAGCCAAAGATGATGCTATATTTTATCGTGATGTTAATTTTATTATGGAAATACCAGCTAATTTTAATGAAGAATATTTAAAAGGTCAAGAATTAGAGATTAAGATTGAAACAACTGGTGATTATCCATCTGTCCAAGCTAAAAACTTACTTAATAGATATTTAAGTACAGCTCGTATTTATCAACACTTAAATTTAAATGAAGAAGATTTAATAAAAAAAGTTAATTCTACTTTAGAGAACAAAGTTAATATAGAAATAACATCAGGCTTAGATACTAATGCTTTAACTAAAACAGCAACATATTATAACTTTTTAAACTATGCCTTTTTAGCAGGTTCAATCTATGTTATATGTTTAGTTTTATCAAGTTTCAAAAATGAAAACATCAAAAAAAGAACTTTAATAAGTAGTATGAAAATAAATAGATTTAATCGTAATTTATTATTATCTAATAGTTTATTTGCTTTTATTCTTTGGTTAATCTATGTTATATTAAGTTTTATTTTAGTAGGCGAGACTATGTTTAGTATGCACGGCCTAATATATATAATTAATTCATTTATTTTTGCAATTTGTACTTTATGTATAGCCTTTTTACTTGGTAATACTATTAAGAATAAAGATGCTATAAATGGCATAATAAATGTTATCGCCTTAGGCTCAAGTTTCTTATGTGGCGCTTTTGTACCTATGGAATATTTACCAAAAAGTGTTTTAAATATGGCTCATATCTTACCTTCATATTATTATATAAAAAACAACAATTTAATTAGTACATTAGAAACCATAAATTTGATAAGTTTAAAACCAATTATATTAAATATGTTAATACTATTAATATTTGCAATTATTTTTATAGTTATTACAAATATTATTACAAGAAGAACAAGAAATTAATCTTGTCTTTTTTAAATATCTACGTTTATAACTCCTTCAATTTCAGGTACTTGGTCTTTTAAATAAGCCTCAATACCAAAGCTAATAGTTTCATCTTGAAAACCACAATTAGCACAAGCACCAGTAAGTTTAATATAAACAAATTTATCTTCATACTTAATAAATTCTATATCACCACCATCACCATTTAAAAAAGGGCGTAGGTCATCTAATAATTCTTTTATTTTCAATTCAGGATTTATCTTATTCATTTTAATTCACCAAACATATTATAGATTAAAAAAAAATACTTGTAAAGTAAATAGTGTGATATAATCTTTATAGGTGGTATTAAATGTTAAAAAAAGATGAAATAATTAAATGCATAGTCACAGGCTTTAAGGATTACGGAATATTTGTAAAAATAAATGATGAATATAATGGTTTAATTCATATATCAGAAATATCAGGTTCATTTGTTAGAAATGTAAGTGATTATGTTGAAGTAGGCGAAGAAATATATGCTAAAGTTATTGAAGTAGATGAAGAAAATAAACATATAAAATTAACGATTAAAGATATGAATTATAAAGTAGATGGTAATAATATTAAAGAAATAGATAAAAATGGTTTTTTGCCTTTAAAACAGAACTTAAATATTTGGATTAATGAAAAAATAAAAGAAATTCAAAAGTTTTAGCCAAAAATAACTAAATTTTAATAAAAAAGTCTTGCAAATATAAAAAAAACATATTATACTTAAGAAGTCTTATTAATTAAGACAAGTGCCTGCCCAAGTGGCGGAATAGGTAGACGCACAGGACTTATGGCCTCTTATTCTTTAGAGAGGAAGGCCTTGAGCACCAGATTTAGAAATAAGCTGAGTGAATTTGCTCAAATTCGGGGAAACCTTCCAGATAACGCTGATGGCAATCCCGAGCCAAGCCTAATAATAATTAGGAAGGTGTAGAGACTTTATGGGCAATACCTAAGTCATTGATATGGTAAAGAGAAAGTCCAGACTACAAACAAAATTGTTTGGTAACGAAAGTTATAGTAGTAAGAAAATCCTGCGAGTGTTAAAGCTCGTGCCGGTTCAAGTCCGGCCTTGGGCACCAATTTTT
>CANSWQ010000090.1 GCA_947650775.1 uncultured Mycoplasmatota bacterium | reverse complement strand
AACACCTATTCTGGCGTTTTTCACGAATTTCAGCAATACCATTATAGCATATTCTCCTAATGCTGAGGAAATAAATTTTATCTCTTTTACATTTAAGTTATTGGCACTTGCTATATTTATTATTTCTTCTAGTCTAACAGGTCTATGAACCATATAAAATTTGCCATTGTCTTTTAATAATATACTGGCATTTTCAATTATCTCTTTTAGTGTTATTGTAATTTCGTGTCTTGCTATTGCTACTTCTTTTATAGTGTTAGTAAGTGATGTGTTATCCACTTTGAAAAATGGAGGATTACATGTAATTATATCAATACTATTTCTTGCAAAATGATTTTTAGCTTCTAAAACATTTATGTTTAACATTTTTATTTTGTTTTCTAATTTATTATACTCGATGCTTTTATTGGCTAAATCATATATTTCTTTTTGAATCTCTATTCCTATTACTTCTTTATCGTATCTTTTTGATATAATTAATGGTAAAGGCGCATTACCACTGCAAAAATCAATGATTTTGTTATCATCTTTTTTTACATCAATAAATTCTGCAAGTAAAAGAGAGTCTAAGGAAAACTTAAACTTCTCAGAATCTTGATATATTTTTAAACCATAATCATATAAATCATTTAGTACAACCATTGCAATCACCTAATGATATGTCTATTTTTTCATTATTTACTAGTACTTTATAACTTCTATTTAAAATGTCTTTACTTATTACTGGTCCTTTGCCCTTTTCTGTTTCTATATATTCGCCAATATCTGGCATTCCTTTATTACAAGCTAGATATTCATCATCTTCATATGTTAAACAGCATAGTAATCTACCACATAAGCCATTGATTTTCGCAGGATTTAAAGCTAATCCTTGATTTTTAGCCATATTCATAGAAACTGATTCAATGTGATTTAAAAATTTGGCACAACATATTTTCTCGCCACATGAACCAACGCCGCCTATTTCACGTGCTTTATCTCGCGCGCCAATTTGACGAAGCTCTATTCTAGTCCGATAAACACTAGCTAATCTTTTGGCTAATTCTCTGAAATCTACTCTTTCATCAGCAAGAAAGTTAAAAATAAGTTGTTTTCTATCAAATGTATAAGTAGCATTTATTATTTTCATATCAAGTCCTAGTTCTTTTACTATCTCTCTAGACTCTTTTAGGGCACTTTCTGCATCTCGAAGATTTTTTAAATAGGTTTCATAATCGTTTTTAGTGGATATACGTATTATGTCTTTTAGTTCTTCATAATTTTTAATATTGCTGTCTTTTATGTAAGATACAACTCTACCAAATTGCTCGCCTTTTTCTGTTTCCGTTATTACAGTGACATTTATTGGGCATTTTACTTTGCTTTTAAAATTGTATATCTTACCATTATCTTTGAAATTAACACCATATATATAATACTTATCCATTACTATCTCTCATTTCTATTACAAATTTATCTAATGCTTGCTCAATACTTACATTATAACTCAAATTTTGTATAATCCCCATAATAATATTTAATTTTTTAATTAAATTTGCACTTTGTTCCTTAATTTCATAAATACTGGCTATATTTTGGTTGTATTCTTTATTATTTATTTTTAAAAAGTTTTCATAGTATATGCTGAATATTATCTGAAATATGTTAGCTATATCTTTTCTTTCAGGATATATTGTTAAAAGTTCATTTTTGTTGTTTATTAATTCTTTACTCTCTATTTTTTTTAAATATCCAGGAATAATTTCAAGATATTTATTATAATCTTCAACATTTATGCCTAAACTTTCTACTATATTTTTATTTTCATATTTTAAAATTAGAGATTGACATCTGCTTTTTATTGTTTCAATCATAACATCTTTGTTGTTAGTTATAAAAAATCCGATTATCCCATCTGTTGGTTCTTCAATAAACTTTAACATAGAATTAGCACTACTACTATTTAATTTCTCAGCATTCATTATGATATATGTGTTATATCTACTATAAACTGGTTTAGTGGAAAACGCTTCTTTTAACTCCTCCATTTGAACTTTTTTAATGCTCGCGCCATCTGGTTCTATTATCTTTATGCTTGGTAAATTATCTTTATTTATTAAATTACATAAATTACACTTTTCACATTTTTCTTCATATTCTTCAGGACAATTTATAATCTTTATAAATTCTTTTAAGTCTTGTAATGCCTTATCATAATTATTTGTTTCAATTAAATAAGCGTGAGCTAACTTTTTCTCACGATATCTTTTTACTAATTCATTTAATATAGGATTTTCGAACATCTTAACCTCCTAAATATTAAATAAGAAAATATGTTGCGACTAAACCTAATATTCCAGGACTGCCTAGAAAGGTAACTAATATTAATGTTACTATGTTTATAGGAATAAATATATTGGCAGCGGATAATATTAAATTTAAACCATATAACATTACAAATGCCATACATAATTTTCTTATCAATTTAATTATTTTATTTATCATAAGTTCATCACACTTAAATATATGATTTATATCGGTTTTTTATTCTGATATTTTCTTTCGGTCTTCTAGAGCTTTTTCTAATGTAACGTTATCTAAATAATCAATTTCTGCGCCAATAGGGATGCCATAGGATAATCTTGATATAGTAACATCTTTATTTTCTAATATTTTTTTTATGTATAATGTTGTTGCTTCTCCTTCAACTGTTGGTTTTAATGCTAAAATCAATTCGGGTTTATCAAGATTTTCTACACGATTTATTAATGTTGATATATTAATGTCTTCAGGTCCAATATCATCAATTGGGGATATTAAACCATTTAATACATGATATGTACCATTAAATTTGCCTGATTTTTCAAATGAAAATACACTTTTGTAATCTTCTATTACACAAATAATATTTTTATTTCTTTCTTCATCTAAACATATTTGACATTTTTCTTCATCTGTTATATGCCCACATATTGTGCATCTTCCTAATTTCTCTTTGGCGTTAATTAACGTTTCACTAAATTCTTTGATTTCTTCATCCTTGAATTCTAGTGTAGCTATAGCTAAACGCTCAGCACTTCTTTCTCCTATTCCTGGTAATTTTTTGTAATAGCTAATTAAACGCTCTAAATCAGCAGGATATTTCATTAGAATAAGCCACCTAGGCCACCTAAAGAACCCATTTTTTCTTCTGTTTCTTTATCTACAGCAGCAATAGCTTTGTTAAAGGCGATTTTTATCATGTCTTCTAATACTTCTTTATCGTCATCTTCAATTGGGCCTTCAAATGTTATTTTGATTTTTTGTAGTTCTTTTTTACCATTAATCTCTACTTTAACCCATTCTGAATCTCCTTCAAATGTGCTATTGTCAATTTCCTCTTTCTTTTTTGTAATGTCTCTTTGCATTTTTTGGGCTTGCGCCATTAAATTTTGCATATTCATATTTTTTTCCTTCTTTCCTATTCTATTTCTATTTTATCTTTATCAAAAATATCTAAAGCTACTTCTTCTATTTTTTTGCTATTTTCCTTCATTTCTATTTCTTCTTTTTCTGGTGTAGGTTCGTCTAGATATTCATATTGATGTTTATTTCTGATGTTTTGGATATAAATTTCTCTTTCTTTATTCCATTCTTCGTCAGTAATTGCAATAAACTTGTAATCTTTATTGTATTTCTTATTATATTCAGAAATTATTTCTTCTAAATTTTCATTTATTAAATTTACAGTTCCTTCTATAAAATTGGTTATAATTGCAACTCTATCACTTGCTGCGACTACATTACTATCTATTAATAAACTTAGTAATGTTTTATCCTCTAACTCTCTTGTAAAAGAGCTCCAATTGTCTTTGATTTCTTGTAAATATTCTTTTTTAGCATTTACAAAACAATTATTTATTCTTATTTTTATAAGTTCTGCACTTATTTTATTAGTTTTTGTTACTATATTATTGCTTGATACTTCACTTTTTATTTCCTGGGAAATAATTTTATTAGGTTCTAATTGTTGTTCTTTGGTATCTTTTGTGTCTTTCTTATCTTCTTTTGTTATATTTTTTATTTCTTCTAAGTTTTCTTTTTCATTACTTATACTGTTACTGTTATTTTTAAAGTATTTTAATAAAGTAATCTCAATTAACATGTATGGGTCAATGTTTATATTGACGTAGTTGGATATACTGGCTAATTCAAATGCCACTTCTTTGATTGTTTGATAACTAAAGCCTCTATAATCATTATTTTTTCTGGAAGCGATTGCTTCTTCTTC
>CANSWQ010000089.1 GCA_947650775.1 uncultured Mycoplasmatota bacterium | reverse complement strand
AAGTTATTATATCAATAATAGTATTATTAATACTAGCACCAAGTTGTTTTTTTGCCTATAAACATTTTACGAAAGAAGAACCCAAAGTACCTGATAAGAAACCTCAAGAAGAAGTACCAGTTCCTGAAGATTTAAAAGGCAAGTTTTTAAGTAGTGGAATAAGAGTAGATGGTTCAACTGCTACTCAACCATTAATAAGTTCTTACCTAAAATATTTTATGAATGATGAATTTTTAGAGAAAGCCAAAGAAGATTTTACTAAAACCCATCAAAGTTATGTAAAACTAATTGAAGGAAAAACTGATTTAATAATAGTTACAGAACCAAGTAGTGAAGAACTAGCTTTAGCAGGAGAAAAGAATGTTGAACTTGAAGTAACAAAGGTTGTCAATGAAGGATTTATCTTTTTTGCGAATAGTAAAAACCCAGTTGATAATTTAAAATTAGAAAATGTAGTTGATATATATTCTGGCAAAATAAATAATTGGGATGAAGTAGGCGGAAATAAATCAAAAATAATCCCATATCAAAGACCAGTTAATTCAGGGTCTCAAACAGGAATGTTATCATTAGTAATGAAAGGTGTTCCCCTAAGAGAACCAACAATAGCAGAATTAGTCGCAACCATGGGTGGCATAATTGATGCCGTTGCAAACTATGATAACAATATAGATGGTTTAGGCTATTCTTACTATTATTATGCTAACATAATGTATCGTACCCCAAATATCAAATTTTTAGGAATTAATGGTGTTAAGCCAACATATGAAACTATAGAAAATGAGACATACCCATTAATGACGGCATATTATATTGTAACAAGAAAAGATGCTAGTGATAAAGTTATAGAATTTAAAGATGCACTATTAGGAAATGAAGGTAATAAAGTGGCAAGGGAGGCAGGTTATGTCCCAGTCAAAAAGAAATAATATTATCTTTTATAGTGTTTTAGTATTAATTGTAATATTAAGTATTTCTGGTACAGTTTTTGCTATTTATAAGCATAAAGGAAATGTTGATAAAGGGGGAGTTACTAACACTCCTAAAGAAGAGGTAAAGCCATTTTTAACTTTTAAAGAAGTTTCAAAAAGTGATACAATTGATATATTTAAAAAATATCCTATAAATCCTATTGAAATAAATTATGCAAAAGGTAAGGTTAAAATAAGTGGCTTAAAAGATAAAGAAATTGAAAATAAAGTTAATGAAAAGTTATCTGTATTAACTGTTGAAGAAAACCAGTTTGGTAACAATTGTCACATCAACACAAACGTATCAAATGTTTTAAGCATAAGTTGTGCCATAGAAACAGTAAATGTCAATTTAAAGACTGGTGAAGAAATAACAATAGAAGAACTATTTAATAAAGATTCTGATATATATAGTTTTATAGTAAAAGGTATCTATAATAGTACTTGTATGTGGGGGATTTGTAGTCCTGAAGACTCTGATTCTGAATTTGATAGCAATATTGAAAATATCATCGCAGAAAATCTTCAAACAATTAAAAATAATGATTATATTTTAAATGTTTATACTAATAGTGCCGTTCTAACCTATGAAAGTAAGGAAGATGAATTTAGTGGAATTTATTTAGACTATTATGATTTCTATAAAGATGTAACAATATATGACCGTTATTTAGATGATAGTATATATGAAAAAGATATAACTGATTATTGTGAACCAAATAATTGTGCTGGTAAAATATATGAATTATTAGAAAAAGATAATAATAATTATGCTGATGCAGGTCATTTTATAAATGATAAAACATATATAAACTTTAGAATTAATAATGAAAATAATATGTATCCTGACTATAATTATATTGCTAAAGAAATAACAGAACTTAATTTAAAAGACTATATTAATTCATTAGAAAAAGAGATATTAAAAAAAGAAAAACTAAACACAGAAGGAAATAATTATGTATATATTTATATAAATGCGAATATATTCTATCATACAGCAAATGATTATCAAGTATATTTTCAGATTAATAAAAAAGAATATAAAAAAGAAGATTTTATCAAATATCATTTAGGGTTTAGTGAAGCTAAAGAAATAAATACAAAAACAATAAGTACTATAAACATGCTAATAGATAAAAATAAAAAAATCAGTTATTTAAATGATAATCCAACAAAAGATATACCTAACTTTGAGACAAAATTATATGAATACATAATGCGTGAGTTAAAAAAAGATGAAAATGATTTCACCGGTTATGATACTTGTGAATTTTCAGAAGATGAAAAATGTGAAGAAAAAAGAGATTATCATAATTTAATTAAAGAAGCAAGTTATGCTATTGACAAAGTTAATAATAAGCTTCATATGTATGAATCAAAATCAGAATGGTTTGGATTTGTTAGTTATGTTAGCACAAGCATATCATTAGATATTTTTAATGACACACCATTAAACGTTATTAAGAAGATAAATGAAGCAGAATCATTAAGTTTATTTGATAAAAATGGTTTACATATTTTATATTTCGATAGTGCGAATTGTGAACCATGTCGCAATTTAGACGTTGAACTAGATAGTCTTGTTAAAACTATGAATACAACTATATATAATATAACATTTAATAACAGTAATACTTTTGACAAGTTATTTTCTAAATTAGATATAAAAACAATCTATGAAGATAAAGAAACAACATATGGTGAATTATTAAAGAGTCATAAACTTGTACCAACAGTAATCATTATCAAAGATGGTAAAATGATTGATGGTTTTATAGGGTTTAAAGAAGCTCAAGATATTACTAAAATAATTGAAAAATACAAATAAGTAAAAAATAAATGAACTTGAGAAAGAGGATAAGAAATTATTCTCTTTTTTATGTTATTATATTACTAAATGATACACAAAACTTTATATCTTTTAAAAATTAAAAGATTATAATATCCAATAAATAAAATATTTGATATAATGTAATAACACTAAGGAAGTGAATTTAAATGAATAGATATGAAAGCACAAAAAAAGTAGGGCTATTAGGAATTATCGGCAATATATTTTTATTAATAATTAAAGTAATAGTCGCATTATTTAGTCATAGTGAAGCTATGTTAGCAGATGCTCTAAATTCTGCAGGTGATATATTTTCATCTTTAATGACATCAATTGGCAATAAAATAGCTAGTATACCCAAAGACGACAATCATAATTTTGGCCATGGTAAAGCTGAGTATATATTTTCTTTACTAATAAGTATATTTATGATTATAATAGCATGCAAAATATTAATTACATCTATAACATCTATTATAATTAAAAACGAATTTATCTTTTCATATTATCTAATATTAGTATGTATAATAACAATTATAATTAAATTTATTTTATATTGTTATTGCAAGAAAAAGTACAAGGAGCATTCAAACATTTTAATTAAGGCTAGTATGAAAGACCATCGAAATGATATGATACTAACAACAGGTACTTTAATATCATGTATTTTAGGCAAATATGGATTTTATTATTTTGATGGAATCTTTGGAGCAATTATTTCTCTATATATAATGTATAGTGGTATTGAGATATTTATTGAAAGTTATAAAATACTAATGGATATATCTATTGAAAAAGAAGAAAAAGATAAAATAATAGATTATATATTAAGTAATAAAAATGTGAAAAAAGTAAGTGATTTTTATACTATAGCAACAGGTTATAAATATATAGCGATATTAACAATCGATGTTGATGGTAATTTAAGTACTTTTGAATCACATAATATCGCAGATACTTTAGAAACAGAAATTGTTAATAAATATCGTAAAATATACAAAACTATAATTCATGTAAATCCCATTGAGGTTAATAATGAATAAAGAAGAATTAAGAAAGAGATATAAAATAATTCGAGATAACATTAATAATAGAGATAAAAAAAGTAGTGAAATAATTAAAAGATTAATAAATACAAAAGAGTATCAAAAAAGTAAAGTTATCGCTTTATATAGTAATATATCTTCAGAAGTAGAAACAAAAGAATTAATTAAAATAAGCTTAGAGAACAAAAAAGTAGTTTTACCTAAAATAAACAAAGATAATACTATGGACTTTTATGAGATAAAATATTTAAAAGATTTAGAAGTAGGAGCCTTTAATATTAAAGAACCAAAAATAAAAAATAAAAAACCTATAAAAAAAGAAGAAATAGATTTAATGATTATTCCAGGAATATGTTTTGATAAAAGTAAGAATCGAATTGGCTATGGCAAAGGTTATTATGACAAATATTTAAGTAATACTAACATTAAAAAAATAGGTTTATGTTATGAAGAACAAATAACCAAAGAAATAAAAAGCG
>CANSWQ010000088.1 GCA_947650775.1 uncultured Mycoplasmatota bacterium | reverse complement strand
AATGAATATGATGTATGTTTTGTTACTAATGGTGGAACTAAAATATCTTGTCAAACTGTTTTAGAAGGAAATACAGCTTATAAACCAAGTAATCCTACTAAGTCATGTTATAACTTTGATGGTTGGTATACAGATAGTAATTTTAAATATCAATATAATTTTAATACACGAGTTTATGATGATATTACTTTATATGCTAAATGGGTAGATAATGGTACTTGTAAGAATAAATATACTGTAAGCTTTAATTCTAATGGAGGCTCTAGCGTTAGTGCTCAAAAAAATATCTTAGAAGGAGATACTGCTTATAGACCTAATAATCCAACTAAAGCTTGTTCAAGATTTGTCGGTTGGTATACTAATTCCAGTTTAACTAATCTTTATAATTTTAAAACACCAGTTTATAAAAATATGACTCTATATGCTAAGTGGGAAGATGATGGAAGTTGTAAAGAAACTTATAGAGTTAAATTTGATTCTAATGGTGGTACTAGTGTAAGTACTCAGTATGTTTATGATGGTGATAGAGCTTATGAACCAAGTGATCCTTGGAGGAGTGGTTATAAATTTATAGGTTGGTATTATAATGGTAGTAGATTTGATTTTAATAAAAGAATTTATCGTGACTATACACTAGTTGCTAAATGGGAAAAAGAAGATGAAAAATATAATACTTATTGTAAAATAAATCGTGAAAGATATTTCTCAACTAGTTATGTTAATGGTAATCAGACAGCTTGGAATTATAATTGGACTATTAGATTTGATAAAATAAAAACTAATGATTTAAAAATAACTAATGTAGGTTATTTAAATACTACTTCTTTATATAATCAATCATATTCTAATTTAATTAATGGTAGAGGAATATCTATGGTTGGTGGTAATAATTCATATAGTGTTTTATTTACTTCAGGTTCTATGCTTAAAACTTATTCTTTGAAATCTACTAATTTTAATAAATATTTATCTAGTCCATATAAGAGTAATGGCATTTGGTATACTGATGCGTCAGTGAGTATTAGAAATTATAATAATGTAACAAAATATTATGCTTCTAATATAAGAGATTATATTTATTTTGTTCCATTCTATTTTGATGTAGAATATACAGATGAGTATAATTGCTTTGATGATAAAGCATCTAATTCTTATAAATATACAGATGATTATAAAATAGTTAATACATATTATAGATAATTTAATGATGAAGGAATTTACAACTCTGGAGTTAAACGTTTAACTTGCGTTATAAGTTATGAGTGTATGAATTAAGTTCATAAATTAAGGTGGTACCGCGGATTAGATTCGTCCTTAGTTTGTGAACTTTTTATTGTTAGAAAGAGGGAATAAAAAATGGATAATAAAAAAAGAAAATATGCTAAGTTTTTAATTGAAGGTTGTTTAAGATTAAAAGAGGGAGATAAATTATTTATTATTGGTTATGATTTAATAAATGATTTTATTGATATAATTAGTGAAGAAGCTAAAAAACTTGGAATCACTGATATTGAATATTTAATAAATAATCCGGAAAAGCAAAGAGAATTATATTTAAATAATACTTATGAAGAAATTATTGCTAGTCCAATTATGGATAGAACTAAATTTAATAAAATGGCAAAAGAAGGGTATGCGTTTTTGTCTTTATCATCTACTTTACCAGATTATTATAAAGATGTAGATTCTAATCTTCTTAGTAGAGTTAGTGCCTATCAAATGAAATCAATTAAGGAATATAAACATTATCAGCATAAAGGTTTGATTAAATGGAATATTTCTTGTGTGCCTAATAAAATTTGGGCGGATAATTTAGGAATGAGTCTTGATGATTTATGGGATTTAATATTTGATATTTGTTTAATAAATGAAGATAATCCTGTTGCTACTTGGGATAATAAGATGGAAAAATTAGCAATACGTGCTAAATACTTAAATGATTTAGATATTGATTATTTAGTTTATGAAAATAGTTTAGGCACTAATATAAAACTAGGTTTACCTAAAGGTTATTTATTTCAAAGTGCTGATGGACAAAATATTGTTAATATGCCAACGGAAGAAGTGTTTACATCTCCTGATAGATTACGAGTAAATGGGAGAGTGTACTCATCTAAAATGCTAATTCATAATAATAAAGTAATTGATAATTTTTGGTTAGAATTTAAGGATGGTAAAGTAATAGATTATGATGCCCTAGTTGGTAAGGAAGTTTTAAAAGGAATAATGGATACTGATGAAGGAGCAAGTTTTCTTGGAGAAGTTGCTTTAGTGGATTTTGATTCACCAATTTCTAAATCAAGAGTTATTTTTAAAAATACTTTATATGATGAAAATGCTTCTTGTCATTTAGCACTCGGAGCTAGTTTTGCAGAATGTATTAAAGGTGGTTTAGAAAAAAATAATGATGAGTTATTAGAAATGGGACTTAATTATTCACATACTCATGTTGATTTCTTTATTGGAACAAGTGATTTAAAAATAACTGCCTACTTGCAAAATGGGGATAAAAAGGTTATAATGGAAAACGGAAATTTTAAGGAGAGATAATAATGACTTTTTTTGAAGATTTAAAATGGAGAGGACTTGTTAAAGATGTTTCTAGTCCGAAAGTTGAAGAATTATTAAATAATGGAGGAGTGACTTTTTATATTGGAACAGATCCAACAGGAGATTCACTTCATATTGGACATTTTTCTTCATTTCTTATTGCTAGTAGATTAAAAAAAGCAGGGCATAATCCTATTTTGTTAATAGGAGGCGCAACAGGACAAATAGGAGACCCTAAACCTACTGCCGAGCGAGCTATGATTACTAAAGAAGCTGTACAAAAAAATGTAGATAGCTTAACTCGCCAAGTTAAAAAAATATTTGGTTTTGAAATAGTTAATAATTATGACTGGAGTAAAGATGTTAATTTTATTGATTATTTAAGAGATTATGGTAAATATTTTCCAATTAATTATATGCTTGATAAAGATATTATTAGAAGAAGACTTGATGCGGGTATTACTTATACAGAATTTTCTTATATGATTATGCAAGCTTTAGACTTTTTATGGTTATATCAAAATAAGAATTGTGTTATGCAAGTAGCAGGTCAAGACCAATGGGGGAATATTACTGCGGGTATTGATTTAATAAGAAAGAAAACTGGTAAAGAAGCTTATGGTATGACTATGCCTTTAATCACTAAAAAAGATGGAACTAAATTTGGTAAAACAGAAGGAAATGCTATTTGGCTTGATATAAATAAAACTAGTGCTTATGAAATGTATCAATTCTTTATTAATACTGAAGATGATATGGTTATTGATTATTTGAAAAAGTTAACTTTTCTTAGTCGTGAGGAAATTGAAGAGTTAGAAAAATTACATTTAGAAGCACCAGAAAAAAGAATAGCTCATAAAAAACTAGCGGAAGAAGTTATTACTTTCTTACATGGACATGAAGAATATGAGCACGCTTTAAAAATAAGTGAATCTTTATTTAGTGAAAAAGTTACAGAGCTTTCTAGTGAAGATATTATTTCTTCTTTAAATGGTGTTCCTACTATTGATATTAAACTTGATAAAAATATTTTAGATTTTGTTGTGGAATATGGAATTTGTTCTAGTAAAAGAGAAGCAAGAGAATTTGTAAGCGCAGGAGCAATATCTTTTAATAATAAAAAAATAAGTGATTTAGATTATGTTGTTAGTGAAAATGATACTATTGATAATAAATTAATTATTATTAAAAAAGGTAAAAAGAATTATTACCTAGGTATGGTTTCTTAATATGAGTGGAGAAAGAGCTATTATTTGATAGTTCTTTTTTTAACTCTTTTATAATTTAGAAAAATAGAATTATTATCATTTTGTCGACGCTGACAAAATGATAAAATTAGCTAAAGATGCTGTAAGAAAAGTAAGATATTATAAGATTACACTTAGAACACTTTACTGATGTCAGTAAGGTGTTAATTATCGGGAACTTTGTTATTATGAAAGTTTAGGATTATAAATTTACACGTTATGCTTGTTATTTGATAGTTCAAAAATAAGTGAGATATGTATTTGGGCTTAAGTCTTAAGCTCTTTTTTCTTTTTCACATAAACTATGGTAGAAAGGTTTGATTTATTCATGAATAATTATCAAAATATGTATTATAATCGTCCGATGAATAATACTGGCGATAGACAATTTCTTTTTCCATTTTTAACAGGGGCTTTAGTAGGCGGAGCAGCAATAGGACTTACTAGACCTCGTCCTATTTATAATGTAGCACCGCAACCAGGATATGGACCAGGACCAAGGCCACCTTACTATCGTCCAGGAGCTCCTTATTCTTA
>CANSWQ010000087.1 GCA_947650775.1 uncultured Mycoplasmatota bacterium | reverse complement strand
CATTTTCTATTTCATCTTCATAAATAATTGTATTAACAGTTACATATATTTTAACTCCATATAAATGACAATAATCTACAGCTTCCTTAAGTTCTTCGTTATTAAAATTAGGCGCATATTTTCTAGCTCCAAAAAGCTTACCTGATAGATATACAGCATCAGCTCCATTATTAACAGCAGCCTTTAAACATTCCATAGAACCAGCGGGAGCAAGTAATTCTTTTTTCATAAAACATCACAAAACTATTATAACACAAACAACAAAAAAGAGAGAATAAATCTCTCAAATTATTGCACCACATAAGGACTAGATTGTGTTCCATTACCATCACTAAATGTTACATCAGAGCGTAGATTTATTACTGGGCGTAACCCCCAAGGATTACTAACGCTTGCACTATTAAGACTGCCACTTAAATTAACATAGAACTCAGAAGCATCCCAAGATGTACCATTTGCCCAGGTGCCATATGGAGTCATAGCCCAATAATAGTGAGCATTAAATAAATAATAACGACTATTCTCTGTTCCCCATTTGCCTCCTGCCATTATTACTTCATCCATTGTTATCGCTCCTGCCTTTAGCGTATATACATCTCCACTTGGACATGACAGGGTCGGGGTTACACTTGATGCGCTCTTTGCTCCACTTCTGTCATAACCAAAATAATTAAATGTACTTGTTGGTTGTGAGCTCCAGCTATATCCTGAGCCTTCGCTTCTATCATTACAGAACTTGCCATTTACTACTTTATTTGCATTCGTTCCTGTTATGTTAGCATTAAACCATTTCTCTGTTTGAGTTTTTAAATTCGACTCCGTTCCATTTAGTGTTCTCTGACTTCCTAGTGTATAAGTATATCCTGAATACTCTGAACGACTATAGCTTGAATTATACTTTGTACTAGCCACCGCTATGCTTTCTTCTGTATGAGTGCCATTAGCATGACATGTTGTGCCATCATAGATTAATCTCATTGTTTTATCTCCATTGATTCTTATGATTCTCCAACAGAATCCTCCGAATTTTACATAGTTGTTGGTTACTGCTCCTCTCCAATAGTAACTCGTTCCTCCATACATTCCATCACTTACCTTATATACTCCTTCATCTGTTGTTGCTGCATTAACAAAGTTCGGTGTTCCTGTTTTTACTGTTATATTTCCAAGGATTGTTTCACTAGCTGCAGGTTTATCTGTTGTTACACTCTTTGTTGTTGTATCACTTTGATTTCCAGCTGCATCTTTTACATATACTTTGATTGTATATGTAGTTCCAGCTGTTAAGCCTGTAAATTTATATGTGTTTCCTGTTCCTTTTACTGGTGTATTACTATTTAATTGATACCAGTATTCTGTTACTCCTTCATTATCTGTTGCACTTACTGTTACATTTATTTCTGTTTTTGTTACACTTGTTGTAACATTTGTTATTGTTGGTTTTTCTCTATCTACATATTTATCAAAATATATATTACATTCTGTTCCACTTATTGTGAGTTTATTTACTTGTAAACTATTTGTTTCTTCATTCCATCTTGGTTCTGCATTATTACTACATGTACTTTTCTCTTCATTTAATTCATATCTTCCTTCTGGTATTACTTCTACTTCTTTATATTCTCCATTTTCTTCTACATATATACTTGCTATTCTTATATCTGCTGTAGAGTTATTCTCTTCTACTGTTACTTTTCCATTTAATGTTCCACCTATATCTTCATTTTGTTCAGAGTTTAAATTTGGATATTCTATTATTACATAATAATATGCTTTATTTCCTTCTTTACTTGCTGTTATAAATTCTGCATCTGATAATACCACTTTGGTTTGTTCTTTATTTATTGTTCCACTATAAATTGAACTTCCTAAACTTTCTATATTTGTTATCCTACATTCTTCTGCAAGTATCTGTGCTCCATTTTCTACTTTTGTTGTTTTATTACAATTTGCACTTACTTCTATTTCACTATCACTTTTATATACTTCAAATTCAAGTGGTGTATTTAAAGTATTTGTTCCATTCCATACTAAATTATATGGTATAAACTCTCCCTCTCCTATAGCATTTATTTCTATTCCACTTACAGTTTTATGTCCTGGATATATATCTAAATCACTAAATGATAATGTTCCTCTTACTTCTATTGTTGCTCCATTTATAGAAGCGGTAGACATATTTGTTTTAGCTCCACTTCCTCCAATTAATATTGAAGATACAAAATATGCGAATGATACTCCAACTATTAATAGTAGAACTCCAACTACAATCATTAATCTTTTATTCTTATCTTTCATGATTAAATCTCCTCTACTACAAATGGATTATCTATTGTTCCATTACCTGTAAATGTAACGTCAGATTTTAGATTTATTACTGGGCGCAAACCACGAGCGCCACTCAAATCACCCCAACCAGCGAGACTGCCGCCAGAATCCACAAATAATATACTAGCATAGCCACCACCCAAACTTTCCCAATAATGTGGAGACATAGTCCAATAATATTGTCCATTATATAAATAGTATGTTGCATTGCTACCATGTTTTCCTCCAGCATACATTGTTTCATCTGCTGTTATTAATCCTGTCTTTAGCGTATATACATCGCTTGAGTTACATGCTAGCGTTGGAGCATAATCTACATTTGTTCTCTTATATCCGGCATAACCAAACTTATCGCCATTTATAGCCCACGTATATCCTAATTCTACATTTCTATCATTACAATATTTTCCATCTGCTATCTTTAATGTATATGTTGTATTATTTCCTATATTGCTATTATACCAACTCTCTAATTGTGTTTTGGCATTACTTGCTGTTCCAGAAAGCGTTCTTTGACTTACTCCATCATATGTCCACCCTACATAATTTGATTGATTAGACCTTGTATTATATGCTGTATTTGCTACTGCTATACTTTCAGCTGTTGATGTACCATTTGCATGACATGTTGTTCCATCATATATCAATCTTATTGAGCCATCACCATTTATTCTTATTGCTCTCCAACAAAAGTTTCCGAATCTTACATAGTTATTTGTTACTGCGCCTCTCCAGTAGTAACTTGTACCTCCATACATTCCATCTTCTACTCCAAATATTCCTTCATCTGTAGTTGCCGTTTGACTAAAATCTGGTGCTGTTGTATTACTTGTTAATCCTAGTTCTTTTAGTTTTTTTGTTGCTACATCACCATCAAAATATAAATAACAATTTGTATTATTACTTGTTAAATTTGCTATATTTAATCCATTATTATTCCATGTTGGTTTTGCTCCATTACTACATGTACTTTTCTCATTATTTAAAGTATATCCTATACTTGGTATTGTATTAGATGCTTTATAGCTACCATCTTCTTGTTTTATATATACTGCTAATTTTTTAGAATCAACCTTTTTTATATTTAGTTCTTTTTTATTATTTATGCCTATTGTTATTATTCCCATTAAAAGTATCAAACTTAAAACCAATATTTTCTTATTTAACTTTTTCATAACATTCCACCTTATTCTTTTCCATTCTATATCTTTTATAAATATTTTTCATTACATTCGACATAACTTGTCAAAACTTCCCTATATTAACCATTGACTATTATGTTGAATTTTTCTACTATAAATATACAATATAATTAAGTATTTTTCAAGTTAATTGTGATTATTTTTAACAAAAAATAAATATAATTATTATCACATATTCAACATCTCAGTCAATTTATTTCCAAAATTTGGATATCTTGCGATAATCTTACTGGTGATACCATATGAATTATGGAATAGAAATGAAGAAAATTAGAGATATAAATAGAATAAGTCAAAAAGAAGCTGCAAGTATTTTAAATATAGCTAGAAGTACCTACAATCAATATGAACAACAATATGATATTATTCCTCTAAAACACTTAAATAAATTTTGTAATCACTTTAATATTTCAATTGACTATATCTTTAATTTAACTTTAGAAAAAAAATATATAGATGAAATTGAAGAAATAAGTTCTAAAGTATCAAGTAAAAGAATTAAAGAATTACGTAGAAGTTTAAATCTAACCCAAAAAAATCTTGCTAAAGAATTAAATATAGCTACTAGTATGTTATGTGAATATGAAAAAGGTCATTTCTTAATTAGTACTGCTACCCTATATTCTTTAAGCAAAAACTATCATATTTCTAGTGATTACTTACTAGGAAAAACAAATAAGATTAAAAATTTAAAAATTATTAAAGATAAAGAATTAATGCCAAATTAATGTATTAATTCTTTTATTTTAAAGTTTTTTCATGTATACTTATATTAGGAGATGTAACATGAAAAATAAAGTAAATGATTTAAAAATAATATATAATAAAACTATTAAA
>CANSWQ010000086.1 GCA_947650775.1 uncultured Mycoplasmatota bacterium | reverse complement strand
TAAAAACCTCTGTATGCATATCAACAGCCACCTCTTCTATTCTAACTATAAGTCTATCATAATGTGAATGTTTTTGCAATAAGTTTACACTAAATTTATTACTTAAGCTTCTTAAAAATAAATCTTTTAAATAAACAAAAAGAGAAGATAAATCCTTCTCTTAAAAAGTGTGAGTTTGAGTTTATATGTTATTTTTCTTGTATAGGTTTATAAAGTGTGTATGTTAATTCTAACTATCACTTCTCCTTTCATGTTTATAAGTATACTACTCTAATGTGAATATTGTGTGAAGCTTTAGTGAATGTTTGATAGTTTACACTACTTTCTTATTTTAAAATAGAAAGTTGAACCTTTTTTCAAAGTACTTTTAACCCCATAATCAAATTTATGTTTAGTAAGTATTTCTTTTACAATTGAAAGACCTATTCCTGTTGATACTACATTTCTTTGATGTTTCTTATCTTTCTTATAATACTTATCCCAAATATAAGGTATTTCTTCCTTTTTTATCCCTTTACCTGTATCTTCAACTTCAAATATATATTCTTTTCTTGTATTTTTAAGTCTCACAATTACTAATTTATCACTACCCGTATAATTAATCGCATTATTAATTAAATTATAAATTACTTGTGTAATTTTCTTTTTATCAGCATTAACTTCTGCTTTATCAGGAATTTCAATAATAAATTTATAATCTTCAGTTGTTTTAAGTATTTCATAACGAGTCATAACTTCTTTAATAACTTCACATAAATCAAATTTTTCTAAAGAAAGTTCATCAGCATTCGCTTGCATTTTTGATAAATCTAAAATATCATTAACTAAAACATTTAATCTTTCTGTTTCTTCAATAATTACATTTAAATCTTTTTCTCTCTTATCTTTATCTTTATAAGAAATATCTCTTACCATTTCGGCGTAAGCTCTAATCATAGTCAGTGGTGTTTTAAGATCATGCGAAACATTAGCCATTAAATCTCTTCTTAAAGTATCTATTTTAGATAAATCTTTACTAACGTGATTTAAAGTATTAGCCAGTTCATCAATTTCTAAAACATCACTACTATCAAATTCTATATTATAATTACCTTCTCCTAGTTCTTTAGCTTTTTTAGTTATTTTAGTAATCGGTTCTGTTATTTTATTACTAAGGAAAAAAGAAATAAAACAAGCAAGAACTATAACTATTAACGTAATATAAAGAAGTTGTCCTTTTAAAACGATACTTGCACCATCTAAATCTTCAAGAGGTGAATAAACAAATATTGTTCCATTTGAAACTTTTATCCCCGAAAGTATAGCTTTTGTATCACTTGATTTATTAATAAGTTTTATATACTGCATATCTTTATTAGAGTTAATAACATCTTTCATTAAATTATTTATTTGACTATTATTTTTATTTAAACCACAACCAACCATTAAAGTATTATAAAGTATTTTATCATTAGTATTTAGATAATATTCTATACAAACACTATTTTCATAAGCAATATTTTCTAACTCACTTACTACTTCATTAGAATCATATTTTGTAATATCTTTAGCAATATTTTTAATTTTTTTAGTTTGATATTTTTCATAAGAATATTTAAGAAGTAAAGTTTGAGAAACCATTAAAAAAACTAAAATTGTCACACTAAAAATAATTAAATATAATAAAGTTTTAAAATTAATACTATTAGTTTTATTCCCTAGTTTCAAGTTTATACCCCATTCCTCTAATTGTTTTAATTAAATCTCTATATTTACCTAAATTATTTCTTAAAGTTTTCACATGTGTATCCACTGTTCTTTCATCTCCAAAAAAGTCATAACCCCAAACATTAGCAAGAATAGTTTCTCTTGATAATGCTATATTTTTATTTTGAAACAAATATTTTAACAAATCATATTCTTTAGGAGTTAAAAAAACATCTTTATCATCAATCGTAACTTCATGAGCTGAATCATTTAAAATTAAAGTTTGGTACTTATAAGTAACAAGTTCATTTTGGGTTCTTTTAGTCACAGCTTTAATTCTAGCGACCAACTCTTTTGGTGAAAAAGGTTTAGTTACATAATCATCTATCCCTATATCAAAGCCAATTAATTTATCAAATTCTTCACTTCTAGCTGATAACACAATAAAAGGCACATCTTTAATTTTCTTTATTTCTTTTATCGCTTGATATCCATCCATTTTAGGCATCATAATATCCATGACTACTAAATCGATATTATTATTATTTACGACGTCAATTGCTTCTATCCCATTACTCGCTTCCATAACTTCATAATTATCCATAATAAGATATTCTTTAATAACATCTCTTATTAAAACTTCATCATCGCATATTAAAATCTTCATAGAATCACTTCCTATAAATATATATTATAACAGATTTGTGAAAAATAAATGAAATTTTATTTCAAAAAAAAAGATATTATTAATTAATAATATCCTAAACTACAAGTATAGTCTTTACTTTCAAAAAATTGTTTTAATTCTCCATAAGATGTTGGAACTTCTGAACCTACTTCTGTAACTAAATCACTGTAAGCTATTTTCTTAGTTAAAGTTAAAGTTAAATCTTCATCATCAAAAGAAGGAGCTCCTGTAATATCTGAATATGTAATCTCTGATTTATCTTTATTTTCATCTCTTAGTTTTTCATAGTCATCTTTACTCTCAAATTTAAAAGTATATTCTCTTTTAGTTAATTTATTAAAAGTGTTATCTTCTTCAGTTAAACCAAATTTATTTAATTCTTCATATTTATCATTAGACTTAGAACATTTAAGAGACATAGTCGAAACACTATTTTCACTAACTATTAAAGTACCAGTAACTTCTACTTCATTTCCTGATTCATCTTTAACAATTATAGGTACATGATAAGAAGATGGTGTACTTAAATATTCTTTTAATTTAGCTTCATCTTTAAATGCATAACTACATTTAGAAAAATCTTTACATTCCGCGATAAAATCCTCAGCTGTAATTTCTTCATTAACACTAGCATTAACTTCTTTTAAAGTAACATCAGGTTTAGTTGTATCTACAATTGTAGCATTTCCCCAATAAGATTTATCCCCACAAGTAATTCTAAATCTATATCTAGCTCCAATAGTATTTGTATCAGTTATCTCTGAAGTATCAAAATTACAAACTGAACTATCTATATTATTAAAAATAGCATAATCATCTATATCAGTTGATACACTTGAACCAGCTTCAATTTTAACTAATTTAGTTTGCACTGGAGGTTTATTAGCTTTATTAAGTAAAACATAAACTCCTCCTCCAACAGCACACAAAGCTAAAATAATTAATACCACAAATAAAGTTTTATTCATTCCTTTTTTCTTTGGTTTAATTGGTTCTACTGACTCTGCTATATTATTAACAATTGGAATATCACTAATTGGTGGTACAGTTCCAATATCATTAAATACTGGTGCATTATCTATAACCTCAGGAATATCATAATTAACTGGTGCTACAGGTTCAAGTGGTTGAACCTCAGGTATAGCATTTATATCAGGTTGTGCTGGATTATCTACTGCTACCTCATTATTTAAAACTTCTGGAGTAACACTAGGAACATCATCCAAAACTTCCATTGGTTCTTCTTCAGGAATTGGTGTAACTGGAGGTATATCATTAATTGGAACATTTAAATTTTGATTACTATTATCAACACTACCTAAAGATACCGCATTTAATCCTTCATTATTATTTTCATTATTGCCATTCATAATTACAGCCCCTTTTACTATTATCATAATTATAACTTAAAGAGTTTAAAAATGCAATTACTAAAAAAGAGAAATATCATTATTCCTCTAATTTATACTAAAACTCTAAATCACAACATATGGATTATTTAAAGTACCAGTTCCTCCTGTTGCAAAAAGTGTATCAGCCTTCAGATTTATTACTGGGCGCAAACCAGCACCAGCCCAGTTCACGTAGGCGGGGTTGCTGAGGTAGCCACTTGTGCTCACAACGAACACGGCAGCAGCACTGCCACTCCAGCGATTCGGAGACATGGTCCAGTAGTTCTGTCCGTTGTACAGATAATATGACGAGTTGTTTTCGTTTTTTCCTCCTGCAAACTCTACTTCATCCGCTGTTATTGCTCCTACCTTTAATGTATATACATCTCCTGATGGACATGATAGTGTTGGTTGATATTTATTCCACAATCTATCTACTCCTGCATATGCAAATTGTGTTCCTGTTGCACTCCATGTTGTTACATATCCACTCCAACCTGAATATTGTTGACCTGTATTTCTATCATTACAGAACTTTCCATCTGCTACCTTACTTGCATTTGTTCCTGTTATATTGGCATTATACCATTTCTCTGTTTGTGTTTTCGCAT
>CANSWQ010000085.1 GCA_947650775.1 uncultured Mycoplasmatota bacterium | reverse complement strand
TATAATTTTATTATAAATAATTTTTAATATTTACCTTATTAAGAGTGATGGAGGGAATAGGCCCGAAGAAGTCCAGCAACCTATTTAAGTTAGGTGCTAAATCCTACGGTAAAACCGAAAGATGAGGATAGTCATAAACATTTAGAGAGATTATCTTTAAGTGTTTTTTTCTTTTAAGGTAAAAAGAGGAGGAATGAAAATGAAAAAATTATTTACAACAGAAGCAGTAACGAGTGGACACCCTGATAAAATGTGTGATTTTATTGCTGATGGAATACTAGATGCCTATTTAAATGGGGATGAAAATTCAAGAGTAGCTTGTGAAGTTGTTGCAAGTAAAAGTCAAATACTTATTATGGGAGAGATAACTAGTAAAGCAAAAGTTGATATAGAAGATATTGCTAGAAAAATTATTTGTGATATTGGTTATGATAATGATGAATTAGGTTTTAATGGTAATACAATTAAAATAATAACAGATTTAAATAAACAATCTTCTGATATTGCACTTGGAGTAGATAAAAAAGATACTGGTGCAGGGGATCAAGGAATTATGTATGGTTATGCTACAAATGAAACTGATAATTATATGCCTTTAGTTCATAATCTTACATGTCTCTTAGTAGAAAGGTTAGAAATTGTACGAAAAACTAAAGAAATAAAAGGTCTTAGACCTGATGGCAAAGCACAAGTTACTTTAGAAGATAATAATGGTAGTTTTAAAATAAAAACAATAGTTGTTTCAGCGCAACATGATGATAATATTGATTTAGAAACTTTAAGAAATGAGATTATATATAAAGTTATAAAGCATGTTATTAGTGATGATTTAATGGATAAAGACACAGAAATATTAATTAATCCAACAGGAAGATTTGTAATTGGAGGACCAGTTGGAGATAGTGGTCTTACAGGACGCAAAATATGTGTAGATACTTATGGAGGGATAATCCCGCATGGTGGAGGAGCTTTTAGTGGTAAAGATTATACCAAAGTAGATAGAAGTGCTGCTTATTATGCAAGATATGTAGCTAAGAATGTAGTAGCAAGTGGTTTAGCAGATAAATGTTTAATAAGTGTTAGTTATGCTATTGGTGTTTCAGAGCCCTTAATGATAGAACTTAATTCTTTTGATACAGGTAAATATTCGGATGAAAAATTATTAAAAATAGTTAAGAAAGTATTTAATTTTAAACCATCTAATATTATTAAAGAATTAGATTTAAAACATTTAAAATATCAAGATACAACACTATATTCTCATTTTGGTAAGGATAATTTATCTTATGAAAAATTGGATAAAATTGAATTTTTACAAAATTTTTAGGAAAATAGGAATTTGACATTTGGCATGAACAATGCTATAATAAGCTCAATTATTTAATTGAGGGGGATTAATATGAGAAATTATTCAGATGCATTAGATAATAGAAATTATGGAGATACAACCAAAACTAAGAAAAAAGGTTCTAAAGTTGTAAAAATATTTTTGGGTATGGCTTTAGTAGGCGCTATTGGTTTAGGTGTTTGGAGTCTTTTTGATGATGATATAGTTGGTTTTTTTAAAAACTTTGGGAAGGATGATGTAAATCCCGATGATTTACTAGCTTTTTCAGAAAGTATTCCTTTAGATAAAGATGGTGTTATTAGTATTACTTATCCATTTGTAGATAGAACATTGGAAAATGCTAATGGTAGATACTCTTTACCTGATAGTTATGATTTTGTTTATATAGGTGATGATGAAAACCCAACTTTAAAGGTAATTAAAAATGGGGAATTAGAACCAAGCAATATTGTTAGTGTAGAATCTAATAATGGTTATCCAGTAGATGTTATTGGTGTTAAAACTGATTATGCTAATTTTTTAAATGATGCTGGAGAAATAAAAAGTAATGCTTTAAGTGAAAATAATCCTAATAATAGTAAACTTGCTTTAGAAAATTATGAAGTTCCAAATGTATATTCTTTACCTGCAGGATTTAAATTATATTGTGAAAATGAAGCAATAAATAAACAAGCATTACTCGCTTATATAGCAGAAGATGGTACTAATGTGTATGTTATACCTAAAGCTTTAATTGATGAGTTTGTAGTTGTAACAGAAAATGATTTTACAATTATAGGAAAATATAATGTTTTAAAAGATCAAATTGCTGAAGTTTATGATTTATACGAAAGTAATAGGTTAAATAATGGAACGCAAACAACTAATAGTAGATAATAAAGCTTATGAAGCTTTAGCTATATTTCATAATGATGAAACTGATAAAGATTATGTGGTTTATACAGATTTAAAAGCGGATATGACTAAAGGAATTACTTTATCGTGTGTTATTTGTAAGGAAGAAAATGAAAATATAATTCCTATTAAAATACAAGATGCAAGAGATAAAGAGATAGCTGCCAACTTAATAAGAACTGTAATGGTAGAAATAAATAAATATAGTAAGAAAAATTAGAAAGTTTTTAAAAAGCTTTCTTTTTTTATTTTTATATTTTATAATATAAATAAGTTTTATAAGTCTAAATTAGAAGTAAAGGAGGTATAATATGAAACTCGTTACATTATTACCAGCTGATCAATATATTGTAGTTAATAAAACTATTTTAACAGAAGTTGATAAACGTAACTTAATTCATTTATATGAACCTATTATAGGGTTTGGAGCGGTTTCTTTATACCTTACTTTATGGAGTGATTTGGATAGATTAGAATTTATTAGTAAAGATTTTACGCATCATCATCTTATGAGTATCTTAAAATGTGATTTAGATGTGATTAAACATGCTAGAGAATCTTTAGAAGCAGTGGGTCTTATTAAAACTTATTTTAAAGAAGGAGAAATAAACTCTTATGTTTATGAATTATATTCACCACTTGGTGCGGCAGAGTTTTTTAATAATCCAATTCTTAATATTGTTTTATATAATAATATTGGGGAAGAGGAATATCATTATTTAAAAAATATTTATAAAAAAGTTAATATTGATATTAGAGATTATGAAGATATAACTAAAACTTTAAATGAAACTTTTGAATCGACTAATGCGCCAATAGTGGAAGCGCGGGAAAGAGAAGTTTTACCTCTTAATATAGAATCTAATATTGATTTTGATTTGATTATTTCTTCTATACCAAAAGGTTTATTAAATGAAAAAGCATTTAATAAAAAGATGAGAGAGCTAATTATTAATTTAAGTTTTATATATGACTTGGATACGTTAAAGATTACAGAGTTAATAAGAGCTAGTATAAATGAAAAAGGTTCAATAGATAAAGAAGTATTAAGAAAAAATGCTCGGAAATATTATCAATTTAATAACGGAACTTTACCTACACTTGTTTATAGAACGCAACCAGAATATTTGAAAACACCTATGGGGGATAATTCTAAAAAAGGAAGAATTATTGGGGTATTTGAAAATACTAGTCCTTATGATTTTCTACAAAGTAAATATAAAGGGGTTAAACCAGCGCCAAGAGATTTAAAAATACTTGAGATGCTACTTATTGATTTAGAGTTTAATCCGGCCGTAGTTAATGTTTTAATTGATTATGTTTTGAAGAAAAATAACAATAAACTTTCAACAAATTATGTAGAGACTATCGCAGGACAATGGAGAAGAGCAGGTATTAAAACAGCTAGAGAAGCAATGGAGTTTGCAGAGAAAGAACATAAAAAAATGGTTAAAAAGAATGAAAAAGTTGCTCCAACAAAGAAAGTACAAGTAACACCAACACCAGTATGGTTTGATCAAACATTGGAAAAAGAGAGTGTTAGTGATGATGAACAAAAAGAGTTGGAAGAATTATTAAAAGATTTTAGGTGATTATATGGAAGCTATAAAAATAGATAAAAGTAATAATAATGAATTATTAAAAGATTATAAAGAAAATATGCAAGATGAAGATTTTAAAACTTTAGTAAAAAAATTAAAAATCAATGAAAAAATAGGAAGCCAAAATAGTTCTATTTTAATGGATAGTGTTTGCGAACTTAAAAATTGTAAGAAGTGTAATGGGTTATATGAATGTAAAAATAAAGTTTATGGACATTATTTGTATCCTAAAGTAGTAGGTAATATTATAGAACTTTCTTATGTTCCTTGTAAGAAAAAGTTAGAGAATGATAAATTATTAAATGCTCGTAATACAGCTAGTAAAGAACTTTTAAATGCTAGTTTTAAAGATATTGATTTAACTGATAAAAGAAGAGTAAAATTAATTAAATGGTTAAAAGATTTTTATGATAATTATGATGGAATAAATGATTCTAAAGGACTTTATTTACATGGTGTTTTTGGAAGTGGGAAAACTTATCTTATCTATGCTTTATTAAATGAACTTAAAGCTAAAAAAAGAGTAGATTATATTGCTTTATATTTTCCAACTGTTTTAAAAGAATTAAAAGAAGATTGGGATTCTTATCATGAGAAAATGGATAGATACAC
>CANSWQ010000084.1 GCA_947650775.1 uncultured Mycoplasmatota bacterium | reverse complement strand
TCATAGTATCAAAAAGAAAGAAACAATCATTGGATTAATAATAGGTTTAATAATTCTAGGCATATCATTATTAATATAAAAGGAGAAAATAAATGGAAAATTATTTAATTATACACGGTAGTTTTGGCTCTAGTGAAGGAAATTGGTTTCCATGGTTAAAAGAGCAATTAGAAAAAGATAATAAAAAGGTTTTAGTTCCTCAAATGCCAGTAGGAATAGATAAACAAAATTTTGATTCATGGTCAGAAGTTCTAAATAAGATAGATGTTAATGAGTTTACAACAATCATCGCTCATAGTATAGCTCCTATCTTTATTTGTAAATATTTAATAACCAATAAAATAAAAGTAAAGAAATTAATTTTTGTTTGTGGTTTTAATAATTATTTTGGTATTAATAGAGATTTTGATACAGTAAATGGACCTATGTATATTGATAATTATACGGATATAAAGAATTATTGTGATAATATAATATGTTATTATTCAGACAATGACCCATATGTTAAATATGAAGTAGAAAAGGAATTTGCTAGTAGTATTTCCAATAAAGAATATGTCATAAAAGGTGGAGGCCACATTAATTCTGAAAGTGGATACACTTCATTTGAAGCAATTTTAAAATCACTATAATAATAAAAAAGGAAGTGAAAAAATGAAAAGAGTTTTAGTCACTGGCGCCGCAGGTGTTATAGGTATCAAAACTATTAAATACCTTTTAAGTGAAGGAAAATATGAAATAACAGCGCTTGATTTAAGAAACAAAAGTAACTATAAAAAGCTCAAAAAATATCGTCGTCGAATAAATATTATATATGGAGATATTAATGATAAAGTTTTAATTGAAGCTTTAGTTAAAGACCAAGATTATATTATTCATTTAGCAAGTGTCTTACCTCCAATCGCTGACATAAAAAAAGGCTTAAGTGATAACATTGAATATTTAGGCACAGAGAATATAATTAAAGCGATTAATTTTTACAATCCTGAATGCTTTTTAGTATATGCTTCTTCTAGTACTATATATGGTGAAAAAGAAAAAGTAAGTATTAAAACCAAAGCCAATTTAACGGAAAATGATTATTATAGTAATACAAAATTAAAAACAGAAGAATTAATTGAAAAAAGAATAAAAAACTATACCATTATTCGTTTACCATTAATTTTATGTAATCCAGCGTCTGGAGCTTTTATGTATAATGTTAAGAAAAATTTAATAGTGGAAGCTTTAACAGACAATGATGCAGCTTATCTTTTTGCTAATTCTTTAAATAATACGGAAGAGTTAAACAAAAAAGTATGGAATGCTGGAGGCGGAAAACAACTCACTGCTAGTTATCGTGAAATTTTAGCAAATGTATTAGAAATATATGGTTTTAGTTTCAAATATTTATTAACTAGATTATTTATTGATAAAAACTTTTATGTAGGAGTATATGAAGATAGTGATAAATTAAATGAAATCATCGATTATCGAAGTGATTCTTTATCGTCATATTATATGCGTTTAAAAAGAACATCTAAAAATAGAGTTTTAGCTAGGATTTTTGCTAAGCCATTTATATTCTTTTTAAGGAGTAAAGAAAAATGATTGGACTAGCGCTTGAAGGCGGGGGAGTAAGAGGTTCTTATCAAGCGGGAGTTTATGCAGCAATGCATGAATGTGGCATAAAAATAAATGGTGTATGCGGAACAAGTATAGGTTCATTAAATGCTTCGCTTATAGCAACTGGAAAAGGCGAGACTCTAGCATCTATCTGGCGAAGTCTTAATATGGGTGAAGTCTTTGGCTTTTCAAAAAAGTTTATAGATGCATCAGTAAATAAAAAAATAAAGTTAAGTAATGCTGAAGTTTTTGCTAAAGAAGCATTTCGGATAATGTTACAAAAAGGAATAGAATTAGAAGGATTAAAACAAGTTATAGATAAATATTTAGATGTTGATGCATTATTTAATAGTGATATTGATTTTGGACTTGTAACAGTTAGACTTAAAGATTTTAAACCAATATACTTATGGAAGAGTGATATGGACAAAGAAAAAATCAAAGATTATGTTATCGCTAGTTCCAGCTTGCCATTATTTAAAATGGAACCATTAATTGATAATCATTATTATTTAGATGGTGGTTTTAGAGATTTAGGCCCAGTTAATATGATGTTAGAAAAAGGTTATGATACAGTTTATTTAGTTAAAATCCATGGTATAGGAATAACTAGAAAATATGATAAAACGAAAAATGTTATAGTTATAGAATCTAAAAGAGGTTTAGGTGGAGTACTTGATTTAGACCATAATCGTATTGAAGAAAACATTAAAATGGGTTATTATGATGCAATAAGAGTAATAAAACATTTAGATGGTGAAAAATATGTCTTTAAAGTTAAAAGTGAAAAGTACTATGAATTTTTAAATCGTAAAGTACCTAAGAAATTACAAAGAAGAATTAAGAGCTTTTTTAAAGCAAATAGTATTAAAGAAGCAACCATAAGAGCTTTCGAATATGTAATGGAGCATGAACATATTAATTATTATGAAATATATAAGCCAACTAAAATACTTCGAAAATTAAGAAAGATAAAACATAAAAATCATTTTATATACGATTATATAAGTAAATTAAAGTGTTTTATCTAATGCAAAAAAATAATAAAAAGAAAGCTTTTTTGCATTCTGTTGCAATATTTTTAAAACTATGTTATAATTAAAAAGGTGATTAAAATGATTGAAAGAAAAGAATATCTTGAAGAATTAATAAGATGGAAAGATAAAGAATTAATAAAAGTAATTACGGGAATAAGAAGATGCGGTAAATCAACTTTATTTGAAATTTATATTAATTATTTAAAAGAAAATGGAATAAAAGATGACCACATAATTTGTGTCAATCTTGAATCACCAGAGTATAATTTTAAAGATTATAGAGATTTATACAATTATATAAATGATAAAATAAAAGATAAAGACAAATATTACATATTTCTAGATGAAGTTCAAGTAATACCAAACTTTGAAAAAGCCGTAGATGGTTTATATATAAAGAAAAATGTTGATGAATATATTACTGGATCTAATGCTTACCTTTTATCAGGTGAGTTAGCAACACTTTTATCAGGAAGATATATAGAGATTAAAATGTATCCTCTATCTTTTAAGGAGTATAAAGACTACTATAATGAAGAAAACAACGAAAAATTATATTTGAAATACATCAATAACAGTTCTATGCCATATGCTTTAAAGTTAGATGACCAAGATGAAATAGACAAATATTTAGATAGTATATATAATACAATAATAGTTAAAGACATAGCTAGCAGAAAAAAAATCGCCGATACTGGAATGCTAAGTAGTATATCTGAATTTATGTTTTCTAGTGTTGGAAGTATATTATCGGTCAAAAAAATTGCTGATACACTAACTTCAAATGGGAGATCTATATCAGTCCACACAGTAGAAAGCTATTTAGATTCGCTAGTAGAGAGTTTTATTTTTAATAAAGTATCTAGATACGATATAAAAGGCAAGCAATATTTACAAAGTGGGGATAAATACTATGCCACGGATATTACAATGAGATATGCTTTATTAGGTCGAAAAAATATTGATTTAGGACATATTTTAGAAAATGTAGTATATTTGGAATTACTTCGTAGAGGCTATAAAGTATATATTGGCAAATCAGGAGACAAAGAAATAGATTTTATCGCTGAAAATAAAAATGGCATAACATATTTTCAAGTAGCTTATACAGTCAGAGATGAAAAAACTTTAAAAAGAGAGTTACAAGCTTTAGAATCCATAAATGATCATTATCCAAAGTATATTCTTACAATGGATATAGATCCTGAAATAGATTATAATGGGATAAGAAAGATAAATGTGCTAGATTGGTTATTAGATAAATAAATTTATCATTTTTTTACTAAAGGAGAAAACAATGAAAATAAAAAAATTTAAAGAATTAGCTAAAGAAGAAATAGAATTCATTATAGATACTCATTATAATCATTGGATAAATTTTAATCCTAAAATGAAAAAAGAGGATACTATATATAAATTTACCAAATTATATACTAAAGATGATTTACCATTTGGCATTGTTTTAATTGATAATAATGAAATAGTCGGCTTTTGTGTATTTAAAGTTGAAAACTTAAAGAAATATCCTGAAATATATCCTTGGATATCTGATGTAATGATAATTCCAAAATATCGAGGTCAAGGTTATGGCAAAAAATTAATAGATTTAGGCGCAGAAACTTTAAAAGAATTAGGATATAAAACAATATATATATGGACTGACCAAGCACCAGATTTCTACAAAAAATTAGGATTTAAATATAAACAAAAAGTAGAAAAAAATGAAGGTGGTTTTGGAGAGTTATTTTATAAAGAAATATGATAAATTAAAGTATTTTACTATAAAAGCTAGACAAAAATACATTTAAGGAATATAA
>CANSWQ010000083.1 GCA_947650775.1 uncultured Mycoplasmatota bacterium | reverse complement strand
GTTAATAAATAAATAATAAGAAATATTTTATTACATTTTTTTAATTTATTAAAAAGTACTTTCATTAAACACCTTCTATTCTAATATTAACAATTATTATTATATAATATATTATGTCTTCTTGCAAACAATTTATAAGCTTTACATAAAATTTACGAATTAAAAAGCCCAATAAGTTGAGATATTTATTACTATAAGTTATAATTATAATGTATAACTATGAGAATAAGGAGGCAGTTATGAAGTGTAGTAGAAAAAAGTTATTTTTAGTCTTTATATTTGTCTTTTTTTGTCTAACTATAAATGTTTATGCTGAAGAAAAAAAAGCAGTATTAAAAGATGCAGTATATTTAAGAAAAGGTCCAGGAACAAATTATGGATACTATATACTTGGGAAAAGTGGCACATCTTACTCATTAAAAAAAGAAAGTGTAGTACCTGATGAACCTAAAAATGGAGCTTGTAATGCTGGCTGGTATGAAATAGATTACAGTGGAAAAAGTGCCTATGTTTGTGCTAGTTATATAGAAATTAAAAATGCTGGGGAAAATACTGATGTATATGATAGACCTTGGACAACACCAAAAAAAGCCATTGTAGGTGGTGCGAGATTTATGACAAGGTCATACATAAATAAAGGTCAATTTACATCATATTTAAAAAAGTTTAATGTAAATCCGAATTCATCATACAATGTTTATAATCATCAATATATGGCTAATTTAGCAGCCCCATATAGTGAAGCATTAACAAGTTATAGAACATATAAAGCCAATAATTTATTAGAATTACCCTTAGAATTTACCATACCGATATTTGAAAATATGCCAGAATATACTGGGTTGCCAGGAAAAGAAATTGATAAAACTTGCGAAAGTACAATAACTGATGCTACTTTTGAAGCTGAATTAAATGAACAAGGTTTTCCTGAAAGTTATAAATGCAAATTAAGATTACTTCATAAAACTCGTCCTAACTGGACTTTTAAAGCTTTAAAAACAGGCTTAGATTTTGAAAAGTCAATAACAGCTGAGCAAAATGTAAGTTCCATTCAAGGTGGTGATGCATATTATGATAAACCATTAGTTCAAACAGAAAAAGGATGGTATAAAGCAAATCGTGCAACCGTAGGATATTATTTAGACCCAAGAAACTTTTTAATAGAAGAAAGAATATTAATGTTTGAAAATTTAGGATATTCTGATAATTATAATGAACAAGTTGTACAGACAATTTTAAAAGGGACTTTTATGTCAGGTATTTCAGCATTAGACAATCAAGCATACTCTTCTATATTTGTTGAAGCTGGAAAAAATGAAAATATAAGCGCAGTATATTTAGCAAGTTTAGCCATTCAAGAGGCTGGAGTTAAATTATCAAATACTACTAATGGTGCAGAGTTTACCTATGAAGGAGTAACTTATGCTGGGTTATATAACTTCTTTAATATCGGTGCTAGTAGTAGTGCCAAGAATCCTGCTTTAGCTGGTTTAGTATATGCAAGTGGTGGTTCTAAAGATGTTATTGTAAATGGAGGTAGTTCTTCATCTCCAAGCGTTGATAGTGATGAAACAGCTATGTTAGCCAAACTAGGAGCAAGTGTTAAGGCTGGATGTTTACAAAATCTCGCAGTTGGTACCACAATAGGAACTATAAAAAGTAAATTAAGTGGATATACAGTAACAATTAATGCTAGTGACAATGACATTATAAAAACAGGACAAGAAATTACAATAAGTGATGGCAAGAAAACTTATAAATATATAATCGCTGTCAAAGGTGATGTAGATGGTGATGGCAAGTTAGGAGCAACCGATTATGTAAAAATTAAAAATTACATAATGGAAAAAAGTGGAAGTGAATTATCTACTCCTGCGAGCATTGCCGCAGACGTTGATGGTGATGGAAATATCAAAGCCACAGATTATGTAAGAATTAAAAATAGTATAATGGAGTGATAAAATGAAAAAGAATATTTTAAAAATAGGGGTTATGCTAATAAGTTTATTTATTGGTCTTACAAAAGTTAACGCAGCATCATTTAATATATCTGCAAGTACTACTAATCCCACTAAAGGAAGCACTGTAACATTAACTATTAGGGGAAATGATGTAACTGGAAGATTTAATATATCATCATCAAATTCTGGAGTAGTCGCAGTAAGTGAAGATAGAGCATGGATAGAAAACAATACTTATAGTATTAAATTAAGTGCTATAAATACAGGAAGTGCCACTATAACAGTAACCCCAAGTGGAGTAAGTGATGGCAGCGGTAATCCTGCTAATTTAAAAGCTAAATCAATAAAAATAAATGTTACAGCACCTAGAGAAAAATCTAATGACAATAATTTAAAAAGTTTAAAAGTTACAGGCTTTGAATTAAGCCCTGAATTTGATAAAGATGTTCAAGTTTATCTAGCAACAGTCCCTGAAGGTACAAAAAATATAGAGATAAAAGCTACTGCAAATAGTCCCTATGCCACTGTAACAGGCGCTGGAAATATAGAATTAGAAGAAGGGTCTAATGCTATTAACATAGTTGTAAAATCAGAAACAGGAATAGAAAAAATTTATACAATAAATATTGATGTTAAAGATGAGAATCCTATTGAAGTTACAGTAAATGACCGAAATTACACAGTAGTGAAATTAAAAGAACATTTAACAAAACCAGATACATTTGAGGAAAGTACAATAACAATTGAGGGTTATGAGATACCAGTATTTATAAATAATAAAGCAGATATTACTTTAGTAGGTTTAAAAAATGAAGATGGAGTAATTAAATTATTTGAATATAAAGATGGCAAATATTCTAAATTTAATGAAATGAATTTAAATCATATTTTACTAATACCAGTTCCTCTTGATAAAGAATTAGACTTCAATAAAGGAAAAGTAAATATTAATGGCGAAGAAATTGATTGTTATAAAATTAATGATAATAGTGAGTTTGTAATTATTAATGCTAAAAGTCTATCGGATGGTAACACTAGTTACTACTTATATGATACGGAAAATAATACAGTAATTAGATATGATGAAGAATTAATTAGTGCATCTAAAGAAACATTAAAATTATATTCTTATGTAATTATTGCCTTTGCAAGTACATCATTTTTAATGTTAATAATAATTATATGTTTATTACATAGTTCAAAAAAGAAGCAAAAGAAAATAAATAAATTTATTGAGCGTCAAGAAGCCAAGATAGAAGCTACAAGAAAACTTAATGATGTCGTAAGTGAAGTCCAAAAAATAACTGCCAAAGAAAAAGAAGATAACAAGGTTGAATTAGAAAAAACAGCAAAAATAAATTTAGAAGAAACTAAGAAAATCGCCAAAGTTGAAGAAGAAAAAAAATCAGATTATGATAAAGCCGATTTAACAGGAATACTTGACACATTAAGTAAAGAAAAATTAGAAGCAACACAAAAGCTTGAAATAGACAAAAATGAATTATCAAAAAAAGAGTTAAAAGAATTAAAGAAACTAGAAAAGAAAAAAGCTAAAGAAAAGAAGAAAAATAAAAACCAAGATGAAGAAATAAACATAAAAAAAATAAATGTTAATAACCAAGATGTTATTGACAATGTATCTGACGATACTGAAGAAGTTTATGATTTATTTGGTGACGATTAAAAGAGGAATAGAAATTCTTCTTTTTAAATGCTATAATAAAAAAGAAAGGAAGTAGGATAATGGAACTAAGTGACATAAAAGGTGTTGGCCCTAAAATGTTAGGTAACTTAAAAACTTTAAATATCAATAATATGGAAGATTTATTATCTTACTATCCATATCGTTATGACATATTTGAGCCTATTAATCTAGATGAAAACTATAATGGAGAGAGAGTAGCCATTAATGTAATTGTAGAAACAACAGCAACTACTGCTTTTATAAAAAGAAATTTTAATAAATTACAATTCAGATGTAACCACAATAATAAAACAATGTATGCTGTCATATTTAATCGTGCCTTTTTAAAACCACATATTATTATTGGAAAAACCATAACCCTAGTAGGTAAATATGATATAAAAAAGAATACATTTATCTGTGATGATATAAAACTAACACCTCTTGAAAAGAAAGAAATAATACCAATATATCACACTAAAAAAGATATAAAAAATAGTGAACTAAGAAAAATAATGGAAAATGCCATTATAGATAATGCTGCTAGTTACAATTATGTTCCAAGTGAATTTATAGAAAAATATAATATGATAAGTAAAAAGCAAGCTTTAAGAATGATTCATTTACCTCATAATTTTGAAGAAATAAAAAAAGCCAGTTTTTATTTAAAATATGAAGAATTATTTTTATTTATGTTTAAAATAGGATATATGAAAAAAGATAATCAGAACATAAAAAAGGAAGAGAAACACTTTAATGACGAAGATATAACTAAATTTATAAATAGTTTACCATTTAGTTTAACAGACAGTCAAAATGAAGCTTTAGATTTAATT
>CANSWQ010000082.1 GCA_947650775.1 uncultured Mycoplasmatota bacterium | reverse complement strand
GATATGGTTGCTAGCCAATTATTAAATTCTAATACATTATCTGAAAAAGTTTTTTCTTTTGTCATTAAATTTCACCTTAATTCTTTTAGTTTTTCAAAAATAGGTATGTTCCCTTTGTAGCTCTTAGGAGATATGGGACTGGGGTGGTATATTGGTAAAACATTATAACTATCTAATTTGTAAATGTTGCCAACTACATCACTGAATTTTTTAAATTCAAAATCTAACAAATTTCTAGTTGGAAATTCTCCTAAAGTAATAATTAATTTAGGACTTAATAGCTTTATTTGTTCTAACATTATATTTTTACAATTTTTAGAACATATTTTTAAATTTTTTCTTTCCACAGGATAACATTTTACAGATTCTAAAAATGTTGTTTCGAATATATTTCTTTCTATAATATCAAATAGCTTTTGTAATACTATTCCACTAGGTAATATTTTACCATTTATATCAGTCCATAACTTGTGACTTTTTCTCCATCCATTATTGGCTGGTGCTTCTCCTATTAACAAGATATCATTATCCTTACCAATATACACAGTTTTCTCATTAGGAAACTTCTCAACTAATTCTTTACATAAATAACACTTATTTATTTTATCATCTATTTGGTTTAATAATTCTTTTTTTATTATATCTATTTTCATTAATATTCTCCTAATATAAAATGCTTTCTGTTTATTAATTTTATATATTTATTATATCATAATTTAAAGCTTTTCTTAATTCTTTTGTTTGTACTTTTTCTATTTATTAAAATGCATTACTTATTTTATTTTTTAAATTATTTTTTATTTTTTTATATATTAAAAATAAGGCTATTTCTAGCCTGTACTTTTATGATATATTTATTTTTTGATCTTGATATAATTTATTATTAAGTATCTCAGGATTATCACCAATAAATGCTTTACTTGCTTCTTCATCGCCTTGTAATTGCCACATAAACCAAGCTGTAACATAGCCATCAGCCATATATAACATTTGCCCATGCTCGGCATCAATTCTTCTCATCATTACTTTTGATGATGGAATTTTATTATACATATCAATCATTTTTTCAATAGGTATAACCGCTTGTGTTTCAAAATCTCCTTTTGTTCCCGCGATTATTAAAGTGGGAATACTTACTTTTGTTAAATCATAATTCCAACCAAATGCAAGGGCTGTTTCTTCGTGTGTTGGAGACAGGGCAACAGCAGTTTTATATTTATCCTTATGTTCCATAATTGAAATAGATGTAAATACCCCAGCGCCACCTTGAGAATGTCCTGTAATACCTATATTGTCAATATCTATTTTTCCATATAAGACACTATCTTTATCTTCATTTGCTTTTTTTATATAGTCTATTGTTTCATCCGCTGATTTACCAAATCCTGTACTTCCATCGTCATTTCCTACTACTATAAATCCCCAGGAAGCTAAATGTTTAAATAATGCGCCATATTTTTTAGGAAGAATGCCTGTACCATTTAAGACTACTACCACAGGATATTTCTTATTACTACTCTCTAATTCTTCAGGGTAGTAAACATAATTATATTTGGTTAATTCTGTTGCTTTACTTTTGGTGTTCTTTACTTTATATTTGCCCATTGCTAGATACTTTGCTTCAATCTTACCACCTGTTTTTACTTCTTTTGTATAATTTTTAGGTACTGCCTTTATAAATGATAATAGAACTAATAATCCAATAATTAACACAATTGGAATCAATATAATAATTCCTATAATTTTTAACACTTTTTTCATACTTCTTTTCCTTACCATTATCTAACAGGCATATATTTATCTAGATATTCTTCTACTGTTTCCATATATTCTTTCATCACTTTATTGTCATTTTGAACTCCGTGTCCTGAATGCTCTGCAATAAATAATTTATAATCTACACCATTATCTTTTAATGCTTTTTCTAAATGTCTCACTCCTTTATAGGGTTGGACTTTATCATGAACTCCATATAATAATACACTGGGAACAGAATTTTTATTTATGTATGTGTAAGATGATATTGGTTTCATAAGATTCAGATAACTTCCATCTTTTATCATTTCTGATGTTAATTTTACTCCACCCATAACACTAAATAATCCAGCGGCAGCACTTCTTGATTCTTCTGTATCTTGGTCTAGACCATATATTCCCCAATCTTCTACAAAATAGCTTGATGGTCCTACCATCTCAAACAGCATTTTAATTGGTACTGGAGAATTTTCAGCGTCTCTATAAGCATATAACATTGCTAAGGCTCCTCCTGCTGAACCTCCACTCATAGTTATTCCATCTATTTTATAGCCATATTTCTCTGCTTCTTCTATAACTTTTGGGATAGCCTCTTTTATTTCTAGAGATTGTGAATAAACACTTTTATCATTATCCTCAGTTCTTAAAGTGTAATTTATTCCTGCTGCTACATAACCTTTAGAACATAACCACGCAAGCATACTTTTATCATCTTTTTTATCTCCACTGGTAAATCCTCCAGCATGAAGGTAAACTACTAAGCCATAAGTTTCTTTTTTGCTATCTTTGGGTAAATATATATCAAACTTATTGGATTCTTCATCTCCATAAGAAATATCTGAATATAAAGTACCGATTTCGTCACTCCACTCAACTGAATATTTTTTTGACCAACTTGGTTTTATAACGATTTTGGTAATTATCCCTATTATTAATGATAAAATAAATACCAAAATACATATCCCAATAAACTTACCTGTTCTCATAGAAAATTACCACCAAATAATGTTCCACCCATTAGGAAATTTAAAAGGGCACGGACTGCTAGTCTTCCCATTATTATTCCTACTATTGCAATAACTCCAAGAATTATTAATCTTTTTCCAGTCATAATCTTTACTCCTTTGCTTGACTAAAAATATAATTAGTGTTATATTTCTTTCAGTTGCATTATATTATATATTTTTAGTAAAAACAATAGAAAAACTAATGAGTGAAAGAAAGGTAAGTGTTTTCTAACAATGGAATTAAGAAGCGAAACGTCAAAGAAATATTTAGCAGAAGCTTTAATCTTTTTAATGAAAAAAAAGCAATTTGATAAAATTACTAATAAAGATATTACTTGTAAAGCAGGATTATCTGATATAACTATTTATCGTAATTTTAATTCAAAAGAAGAAATTGTAAAATATTATTTATCTCATATATTTGATACTTTAAAAAATGAGTGGAAAGATAACGATAATGTAGGTTTTCAAATATTTAATTTTTTTCAAAAGAATAAAGATATTATCGACTTATTATTTAAAGCTAAATTACAATACTTACTTATTGATAATATTTTAGAATTATATGATTATAAAAAAGAAGATTCAGATGTTATGGCTTATTCCAAAGTGACTGTTGCTTATCTTATTTTTGGATGGTGTAGTGAGTGGTATAAACGAGGTATGAAAAATACGCCTGAAGAAATGGCGCAATATTTTAATAAAGTTAATAATAATGAAAGTTAATTTTTATAATACAATTTAGCTTGCTCTTATATTTAATATTTTTTTCACATCTTCATATTTTATATCTTCATCTTCTAAATCTATCATTAGCCATTTTTGATTATTACATTCCCTTGTGTTCTTATATATATCTTGTATTTCAATACAAAAACTATGTAATATATTTTCAAATTGTTCTTTTTCTTTTTTTCCAATAACAATCATTACACAGAAATAGTTTTCTCTTGGATATACTGTGCATAGAGTTCTACTACCTTTTTTAAACTTTATATTCCATCCAAATTCCAAACTACATTTGCTAAATTCAAATTTAGGATTTACATTATAATTATTTTTCATAAATTCACAAAATTTATCCCATAGTTCATTATTGATATAATTGCTCATTTCATATTCGCTAGGAATATGCTTAAAATCTTCTTTACTAAACATAAATATCTCCCATTACTTGTATTTTGTAATTATAAAGCCAATACTTTTAAATCTTCTTTTTTGTATTTATTATGGCCTTTCAAGTCTTTCTATTAGCATCTAGATTATTATCTAATTAGGTCTTTTGCTCATAATTATCACAATACTAGGTTGTTATTTTAATCTTCAATTTTCATAATAATATCGTATGCAGTGGAACATTCTTCTTTTGATAATTTTGTTTCACTAACTAGATATTCTATTGCTTTTTCTCTATTACTAAATCTTTTTAATATATCTCTTACTGCTTTAAACTTTTCTATAATAGTTTGAATTTCATTATTCATAATTTTTCTCCTAACTTTCAAAGTGTAATTTGTAATTATCTATGTCTTATATAATTTAATATCTTAGTTGTTAATGGTTTTAATATTAAATATATTATATATCCAATAATTCCACCTATGACATTAGTTATTAAGTCCGTTATATCAGCTGACCTAACTCCATTTATCAAAGGCTGCAATAACTCAATTCCGAGACTTAATAAAAAAGTATAAAAAACAACTTTTAATAGTTTATCATTTTCTTTTTTTA
>CANSWQ010000081.1 GCA_947650775.1 uncultured Mycoplasmatota bacterium | reverse complement strand
TATTAATAACGAGCATAGGGCATATTTGGAATATTAAAGTAGCAATAATTCCTACTAGAATAGTAAGACGAGCTATAATTTTATAAGTTTCTTTTACTCGAGACATTTTTTTAGCACCATAATTATAACCTAATATAGGTTGACCACCAACAATTATACCAACTACGATATTTATAACAATCGAAAATACTTTCATAGTAATACCTAAAGATGCAATTGGAATATCTGGGCCATACTTACTAGAAGCACCATATTTAACTAACATTAAATTACAAACTAAGCTAATAACAACGATAGCCATTTGAGTAATAAAAGTTGAGATACCAAGTTTAACAACATTATTAAATACTTTAAAATCTAATTTAAAACTACTAAGAGATATTTTAAAAGTTTTAGCTTTAAAAATATAACTAAAAGCAATAATAAATGAGAAAACTTGCCCAATAATAGTTGCCCAAGCAGCGCCCTTAATCCCCATATCAAAGCCAAAAATAAAAATAGGGTCAAGAATAATATTAATAATTGCACCACTAAGAGTAGCTATCATTGTATATTTAGGACTACCATCAGCTCTAATAACACTAGTAAAAGCATTAGTAAGCATATATAAAGGTGTAAAAGCTAAAATAATAATAAAATAATCTTTAGCATACCCTATACTAGCCTCACTAGCTCCAAACGTAAATAAAATATTATCCATAAATAAAAAACAAATTAGGACAAATATTACACTAATAATAAAAGTTACAAGTAAACTATTACCAATCGCTTTATGAGCATTTTCTGTATCTTTTCTTCCTTGACATAAGCTAAGGTATGCTGCGGAACCATCACCAAAACACCAAGCAAAAGCCATTGAAATAATAGTAAGAGGAAATACCACCGTAGTCGCTGCATTTCCTAGATAACCAAGACTACTATTACCTATAAATATTTGGTCTACGATATTATATAAAGCACTAATTAGTAAAGACAAAATACAAGGAATAGAAAACTTTAAGAGTAATTTAGATATTTTTTCTTCGCCTAAAAATTTATTACTTTCATTTTTCATAAACAACACACTCCTTTAAATTTAGACAAAAATAAGAGGCGTGAGACCAATAATAGCCTACGCCTTAAAAGCTTTGACTTAAACATTTTAAAGTAAAAAATAAAAAAAGTCAATACTAAAAATTTAAACAAATTATTATATATTATAGTAATAAATAATAAAAAATGTTACTGTTCCCCACCACAATTTTTACAAAATTTTGAGTCTTTATCAATTAGAGTACCACAATGTTTACAATATACACGTTCATCTTTTACAATACCATCTTTTATAGCACGAGTAGTAATTTCAATACCATCTTTAGTAGCATCAGCCATATTTGTAGAAATATTTCTAATATCATCTTTTGATTCATCCATCATATATTTAGCAGCTTTAATCTGTCTACTCATCATTTTACCTCTAAATTTAGGACTAATTATTTGAGCTATAACAAGAATAAAAACACAAGCTATAAATATAGGAACAAATATAAATAATACATTAACCATTTCTAACACCTCAATATCAATATTATATCATGTATTTTTAAATTTTACAAAAAAACATTCTTAAAAACTAATTATTTATTAGAAAGAAATGTATTAATAAAAATATTTTTATGATATAGTATTATAAAGGAGTACAAAAATGAAAAAAGAAAGTATTTTAGAACTTATAACAAAAAGCAGTATTGAAGTTATGAACAAAGCTAAACATATAAAAATAAATTATGACAAATTAGAAGAATTTATTAAGAATAATAAAATAGAAGCCAAAATGTGGGGGACATCTAATATATATAATTTTATGGACCACGATACTGAAACAATAATCCATTTTTTATTAGTATTTCAAGCGATAGATTTTTGTTTTTGGGGTAACCCAAAATGGTCTATTAAAAATGAAGAAGGAACTATTGATGGTAGTAAAGCATTAATGTATTTAATCATAAAAAATATTGATATATTTACAGACTTTAAAAAATTAGAAGACTTAACATATGAAGAATTTAAGAAAATATTTACGAGTAACACAGAAATACCTTTATTAAAAGAGCGATATGAAATACTACATAATATAGCTAAAGTTATTAACACTAAAATGCAAGGAAGTTTTTATAATTATATTAAAGATGTATACGATGACTTTGAATTATTTGGAATAATAATAAATAACTTTCCATCATTTAAAGATGAAAGAACATATAATGATAAAAGGGTATGTTTTTATAAATTAGGTTGTTTATTAGTATCAGATATAATGCATGCACGAAACATTTTAGAAGGTAACAAATTCGATTATTCTCATTTACCAGGATGTACAGATTATAAAATACCTCAAATAATAAGAGCATTTGGTATAGCTGAATATTCTAAAGAATTAAGTGATATCATTGATAATAAAATTGAGATACCATTTAATTCACCATATGAAATTGAAATAAGAGCATCAGCCATAGTGGTAATAAATTATATAATTCAAAAAACAGGATTAAGTGGAATGGCTATAAATGATTTTTTATGGGTATCAAGTGGTAAAATAAAAAATATGCCACCATATCATTTAACAAAAACCACAACTTATTAATAGGCTAAATCACTAAAATAATCATTTTTCATAAAATACACTAGAAAAGGAGTGCTAAAAATGAAATATGATTTTTTTTATGAAGACAAAAAAGAGAAAGATGATTATGGACTTAAATATATTGATAAAGATGGTATGGGCTATAAATGTAAAAAATATAAAGTTAAATATCCTCCTCAAGAACAAAAAGACCAACCTGGTATGGAATATTTAATGGACCCAAGACCCATATTTTATAATCCTAAATATAAAGCTAGTGAAAAACTAAAAGATAAAGTAGCTATAATAACTGGAGGAGATTCTGGAATCGGAAGAGCAGTATCAATTCTTTTTGCTAAAGAAGGGGCTAGTGTAGTAATACCATATTATAATGAACATAGAGATGCTTTAGAAACAAAGTATTATATTGAAAAAATAGGAGGTAAATGTTTATTATTATGTGGTGATATTAAAGATGAAAATTTTAGCAAAACGATAGTTAAAGAGACATTAAATGAATTTGGTAAAATAGATATTTTAGTAAATAATGCTGGTGTTCAATATCAACAGAAAAGTTTATTAGATATCACAGAAGAACAATTTGATAAAACCTTAAAGACCAATGTGTATGGGATGTTTTATTTAACAAAAGAGGCATTGAAATATATGCATAGTGGAGCATCTATAATAAATGTTTCATCTATTACAACATTTTATGGTGAACCAGAATTAATTGATTATGTTACAAGTAAAGGTGCAATAGTTGGGTTTACAAGAAGTTTAGCTACAAATTTAGCAGATAAAAATATTAGAGTAAATGCTATTGCTCCAGGCTTTTTTTGGACACCACTCCAACCATCATGTTGGGAATCTGCTAAAATACCAACCTTAGGCGCTGATTCTCCCATGAAAAGAGGAGGGGAAACATATGAAATAGCTCCATTATTTGTATTTTTAGCAAGTGAAGATTCATCTTATATAACCGGACAAGTTATTCATATTAATGGAGGAGAATATAAAGGCTAATAAAAGCTTGACAAAACTATCTAAAACATTTATTATAAATAACCAATAAATCAGGAGGTTATTTATATGAAAAAAGTATTAAGTATTTTAATATTATTAACAATTTTATTAATACCAAGTGTAGCTAAAGCTGATTCATATCGTTTTAATTTTTATTGTGATTCAAAAGAGCCACTAAATGATGGAACATTTTATATGACATGTCATTTATTAATTAATTCAGATATGGAAATAAATCATGTTAAAGGAAGTTTATTACTTAAAAATGTTAAATTAGAAAGTATTAAAACAAGTAGTGATTGGAAAAGCCTAAATGGATTAAGTGATAATTTAGAGTTTAAGTCTACAAGCACTCATAATGGTTCATTTAATGTTGCAGATTTCGTTTTTACAGGCGATTTAAGTGATAAAGAATGTGAAGCTAGCTTTATAGCAGAATTAGCAGAGAAAGAAAAAGAGCCAAAACCAGACACTAAAGTATGTGCAATAGTTGACGATACATATTATGGTAAAAATGGTAATGTTGTAAGTGAAGAAAAATATTATGAAGAATGTGAAAAATATATTTGTACAGTTGTAAATAACAAATATTATTTCAATTCTAAAGGTAAATCAGTTTCTTATGATGAAATGCTAAAAGATTGTTCTACTCATGAAGTTACTAATCCAGGAACAGGTGTAGATTATGGTTATATAATTTTACCAACAGGCATAATATCTTTAATAGGAATAGTTATTTATTCTAAGAAAAATCAAAAAATTTATAAAATATAGTTGAAAAATTTAGATAATATGATATAATTTATATTATCTAAAAGAAATGCGGATGTAGTTTAATGGTAGAGCTTCAGCCTTCCAAGCTGATAACG
>CANSWQ010000080.1 GCA_947650775.1 uncultured Mycoplasmatota bacterium | reverse complement strand
GTAGATATTAGATTGCATCCTAACGCTCTACTAATTTAATATTAACATATTTTTTAAATAATTACTAGATTATTTGAATAGATTTATAAATCTCTGCCATACAGAGATTTTTTCTTGTTTCTCGGTAGTTTTAATCTCTTTTTTAGCATCTTTTTTTCCATCAATAACCATTACAAATTTAGTTTCACTAGTAGTATTATTTGTTTTACCAGCAAAAGAATTATAGTTTTCACTTAAATTTACTAAAGCTTGAACTCTATTAGACATCCCTTTAACATCGTTATTTACAATATAAGATATTTTAGAAATACCATTTTTATTATAAGTTACGATACCATTTTCTAAAGTTTTAACTCCAGTATTTAAAGAACTAGCTCCATTTTTAAGAGAATTAGAGCCGCTTACTAAAGCTTTAAGGGCTTGATTATCAAAAGCCTCAATTCCAATAGTTAAATTATTAGCACCATTTTTCAAAGTATTGACACCATCTTGTAAAGCTTTGATATTAGATATTTTATTTTGTAAACTTACGATTTCATTTTTAATAGAGTTTAATTTAGTTGAAATATCATTTAAATTTTTAATTGTCTTTTCATTATTAGTATGTAGTTTTGATAGTGATGCAAGTTTAATAGTCATATCAGGAGTCATAATTTGTTGTTTTATATCATCAGGTAAAGAATTAATTAATACTTCAAATTCTTTAATAGTACTATCATTAGCTTTTATTAAAGTAGTCAAATCATTTAATGTATTAGTATTAAAAGAATTCATTAAAGTATTAGCATCTGTCATTATTGAGTTTACTTGTAACATCATAGCATCAAGTGTATTTGCAAGTTTATTTATTCCATTATTTAAAGAGACGCTGCCAGCTTTTATCTCTTGAAACATTGTATTTGCATAAATAATACCATTATTAAGTTCTTTAATACCTCCATCTAAAGCTGAACTACCAGAAGATAAATCTTTAACTCCAGTTTGAATTTTATCGATACCACTTTGTAAATCATTAACTTTAGAATATAAACTATTTAAATCTTTAAAATCATTAACACGAGAACTTGTAACAGTTTTAGGAGTAGCAACAGAATAAATACTTGCAAGTTCAAATTTAGTAGTATCAAAAGATATAGTAATAGTATCAGTTTTCTTTAATTCATTTAAATTTAAACTCTCATATAAGCCTGGAGTAGCAATACCAATAATTATATTATTAATACCATTGTTTATAACTTTACCATTACTAACAGATATATTTTTATTATACTCATCATTAATTATAGTACCTAACATAACCATAAAAGGGGTATAAAGAGTTTCATTTTTACCATTTATTTTTACTATATGTTTATCTGTATTTTGATATTTTACAACTATTTTAATTTTACCACTCTTACCAATCATATCATTAAGATTAGTTTCTATGTCATCAAGATAATAAGTAACATTAGTAGTAATAGGTAAAGTTTTAGTAGTAGTTCCTCTATAAGTTATATCACTTTTATAACTATTCCAAATAATTCTATCTTTATAAGGTTTATAAGTATTATCATTACTTAAGTTTAAAATATCATTAAGAATAGTATAGTCTTCAATTTCTTCTAAGTTATCATTATTAATTAATTTAGTATTTACTAATGTATTATTAATAGTACCATCATAATTTAATTTTGTATAAACAGTTTCATCTTTTATTAAAGCATAAGTATTAAGGGGACTACTTGTAAAAAGAGCACCACCTATAATTAAGGCTAAGCCTAATTTTTTTAAATTTTTATTTTTCATTTTTATATCATCCTTTCCATGAATAGTTGTTTTCATGATTAATTTATCAAATATTAAGAGTATAGAAGGTAAAATAGTAATAACTACTATCATACTTATAATAGCGCCTCTACTAATTAAAGAACAAAGAGAGCCAACCATTTCTAAATCAGAATAAACACCTACACCAAAAGTTGCTGCAAAAAAGCACATACCACTTACAAAAATTGAGTTACCAGAATATTCTAAAGTTTTATACATTGCATCCTTTTTATTTAAACCGGATTTTCTTTTTTCTAAGTAAGTAGTTGTCATTAAGATTGCATAATCTATTGTAGCTCCTAGTTGAATAGTACCTAATACAATTGGAGCAACAAATGGTAAGATGTTACCACTAAAGTAAGCGATACCCATATTAAGGAATATTGCAAACTCAATAGCTATAATGAGTAAGAAAGGTAAAGAAAGTGATTTTAAAACAATAAATAATACAAAGAAAATACAAACAATAGAAGATACATTAACATTATTAAAATCGGTATTACTTATTTCAATTAAATCTTTCATAAGAGGACCTTCACCAGCGACTAAAGCATTTTTATCATATTTTTTTACTATTTTATCTACAATTTCCACTTGTTTATTTAAATCATCACTAGCGATATCATAAATTGAATTAAACATAAGCATTTGATATTTATCACTTATAAATACTTTTTTTAAATCTTCAGGAATAATATCATTTGTAATATTAAGTTCTTGTAATTTTGCCATTGATAGAACAAAATCTATTCCCTCAGTATTTTCTAAATCCTTAATTAAATTATTCATATCATTTTGTTTAAGATTTTTATCTAGTAAAACTATTTCCATACTAACCATATTAAATTTATCTTTAAGTATTTTATTTGCCTCTATACTTTCTAGGGTATCTGGTAAAGTTTTATCAATTTTATAATAAACATCAACATTCGCTTGTGCCAGATAAAAAGGAACAAGTAAAATTAAGAAACCAGCAAAAAAGCCTTTATGATATTTAATTACGAACTTATAAATCTTACTAAAATTAGGAATAAAAGTTTTATGTTTAGTTTTATCAATTAGTTTATCAGTTGCTAGTAATAAACTAGGAAATAAAGTTAAAACTGTTATTACACCTAAGGCAACGCCTTTAGCCATAACAATACCTAAATCTGTTCCAAGGGTTAAGTTCATAGTTATTAAAACTAAGAAACCAATAATAGTAGTTAAACTGCTCCCTGTAACACTAGTAAATGTTTCACATATAGCTTCTACCATAGCATCCTTATGATTTTTATAAATTTTCTTTTTAGCTTCATAAGAGTGATAAAGAAATATTGAGAAATCGGTAGTAACACCAAGTTGTAGGACAGCTACTAAAGCTTTGGTAATATAAGATATTTGTCCCAGAAAAATATTACTACCTAGATTAAATATAATAGCAATACCAATATTAAGTAATAATAAGATTGGTACAATAAATGAATCTAGAGCTAGTTCTAAGACAATAATACAAAGAGCAACAGCGATTATAATATAGATAGCAATTTCTTTATTAGAAAGATTCATAGTATCTAAAACCATTGAACTCATACCACCAAGTTTTACATGTTCTTCTGTAATATTTCTTATTTCCGAAACTGCTTGTAAAGTAAGTTCACTAGAAGTAGAATCAGTAAAAGTAATAAAAAGTAAATCAGAATTACCATCATGAAGTTTACTAATTATTTCTTTGGGAAGCATTTCAATAGGTATCGTAGTACCTACAATGTCATAAAGACTAATAACTTCTCCAACGCCATTAATATTTTGCAAATCTTCTTTAAGTTTTACAATTTGTTTGGCATCCATTCCATCCATTATAGCAATAGAATATCCACCCATACCAAAATCATCTGTTAAAATATTTTGACCTTTAATAGTATCGATATTATCTGGTAAATAAACTAAGATATCATAATTAATATGAGTAAGCGCATTACCTATTAAAGATAAAATAAAAAGGACAACAGAAAATCCAATAATTAAATTTTTATGTTCGCAAATAAACTTTGCAAATTTTTTCATAATAACCTCCTTAAACGTAATATATTTTATTATTAAAAATCAAAAAATTGAAACACATAAAGAATTAAATGTACGATAACCAACAGATATTTAAAAAATGTATGTATAAATAAGCAACATCTTGTTTGATATCTTTACAAATATTAAAAATAAGATATAATTTAGCTAGGTGATAATATGATTAAAAAAGAAGAAAACAAAAAAGATTTACGAGTAATTAAAACTGAGAATTTACTTTATGCTACACTAATAGATTTATTAAAAGAAAAAACATTTGAAGAAATAAAAGTCTCAGATATATGTAATAAGGCATTAATTAATCGTTCAACATTTTACGCCCATTATCAAGATAAATATGAGTTAGTAGTAGGTTTTATTAGCACATTAAAGAGTGAACTAGCAAAAGCTATAAAAGATAACGGCAGTACTTTTAATACAAAAGAATATTATTTAGAAATGATTGAAATGATATTAACCCATATTGAAGAAAAAAAGAAAATATATCAAGATATACTAACAAATAATCGTAATAGTATAGTTATGGATATATTATTAGATGTTATTAATAATGATGTTAATGAGCGCTTAGAAAAGAATTTGAAAGAAAATGAAAAGATACCAAGTAAAGTTATATCTACATTTTATATCGGAGCAGTTACCAGTATTTGTATAGAATGGATGAAAAACACAAATGAATATAGTAAAGAAGATATAATTCATTACTTAAATTTATTAATGCAGTAAT
>CANSWQ010000079.1 GCA_947650775.1 uncultured Mycoplasmatota bacterium | reverse complement strand
ATGTTTTAGTGTATAATTAACTTAGGTGATGTAGAATGAAGAGAGTAATATTAGTAGATGGTAATAATTTAATGTTTAGAAGTTATTATGCCACTGCATATTCTGGCAATATTATGAAAAATAGTAAAGGATTTCCAACAAATGCTTTGTATGGTTTTGTAAGTATGATGAATAAAATAATTAATGAAGAAAAGCCAGAGTATATTGCAGTAGCTTTTGATATAGGAAAAAACTTTCGTAAAGAAAAATATGATTTTTATAAAGAGGGAAGAAGTGCTACTCCTGATGAATTAAAATCTCAAATGCCTATCGCAAGAGACATATTAACAGCTATGGGAATAAAATATTTAGAATTAGCGCCATATGAAGCCGATGATATAATTGGTACTTTAGCTCGTATGGCTGATGAAGACCCTGAAGTATATGCAACTATAGTCTCAAGTGATAGAGATTTATTACAATTAATAAGTCCTGTTGTAGATGTAAAATTATTAAAACAAAAAGATTATATTAGATATAATCCTGAGACCTTTTTACTAGACTGGGGCATAGAACCAATAAAGATAATTGATTTAAAAGCACTCGCTGGTGATTCATCAGATAATATCCCTGGAGTTAAAGGAATTGGCGATAAAACAGCTTTAAAGTTATTACAAGAATATGGTTCTTTAGAAGGAATATATGATAATATTGAAAATATCAAAGGTAAAACCAGAGAAAAATTAGAAACAGACAAAGAAAATGCTTTTATGAGTAAAGAAATAGCAACCATCTATCGTGAAGTACCCCTTGATATTGAATTTGAAGGTATTAAATATTTAGGAACGAATGAAAAAGAACTAGCAAGTATTTATGAAGAATTAGAATTTTACTCTCTTTTAAAAAACTTTGACCGAAAAAGTACAGAAGAAAAAAATATCGAATTTAAAGAAATAAAAGACATAAGTGAAGTAGAACTTGGTAATGAAGTTAGTATATATCTTGAATTAGACGAAGAAAACTATCACAAAGGAAATATTTTAGGAATAGGAGTAAGTGATAAAGAACACAACTATTATATAGAAAGTAGTATGTTAAAAGACCTAATTCCTTTATTAAAAGACAAAGTAGTTTACACATATAATGCTAAGGCTTTAGAAATAATAATGCGTCGAAATAATTTAGAATTAGCTCCTGTAAATTATGATTTAATGATTGCTGCTTATTTAGTAAATGCCTTTACGAAAGATGATATCGCATATTTAATGAACCCTCAAATGTATAGTGTTGAATTTTATGAAAATAATGCCAAAAATAATTTTGCAGACAAAGAAAAACTAAAAAAAGAAATAGTATTAAAATCAAGATTTATTTATGATACAAGAGATACTTATATAAATGAATTAAAAAAAGAAGCAATGTATGAGTTATTTGCCAATATTGAAATGCCTCTTACTTATGTTTTAGCAGATATGGAATATATTGGTGTACCAATTGACAGCAATATATTAGATGAAATAAAAGCTGAAGCAGAAGCTAAACTTGAAATAATAACTAAAGAAATATATAATATGGCGGGATGTGTTTTTAATATTAGTAGTCCTAAACAATTAGGTGAAGTCATATATGGTAAATTAGGTATTGCAGTTGGTAAGAAAACTCAAAAAGGATATAAAACAGATGCTGATACTTTAAAAAAATTAATAGACAGACATCCAATCATAAGTTTAATATTAGAATATCGAAATTTTAGTAAGATATTATCAACGTATACAATCAGTTTAGAAAATGCCAAATTCCCTGATAATAAAATCCATACAATATTTAAGCAAACCTTAACTAGAACAGGAAGATTATCAAGTGTTGAACCAAACTTACAAAATATACCTATAAGAGGAGAAGAAGGAAGAAAAGTAAGAAGAGCCTTTATACCAAGTAATGATTTATTCTTAAGTATAGATTATAGTCAAATAGAACTACGAATTTTAGCTCACATATCTGATTCCAAAGAGCTAATCGAAGCTTTTAGAAATGGTCAAGATATACATACAAAAGTAGCCGCTGATATTTATGGTGTTGAAGAGGGTGATGTCACCAAATTAATGCGTAGTACAGCCAAAGCAGTAATATTTGGAATTGTATATGGAATAAGTGGTTTTGGCTTAGGAGAAAATTTAAACATAGACCGAAAACAAGCTCAAGAATTTATAAATAAATATTATGAATTATATCCAGGTGTAAAAAATTATATGGACAACATTGTAAAAGAAGCGTATGAAACTGGAAGTGTCAGGACATTATTTAATCGTAAAAGAACAATTGAAGAATTAAATAACAAAAATTATATGATTCGAAGTAGTGGTGAACGCATAGCTCTTAACACGCCTATCCAAGGAACAAGCGCTGATATTATTAAAAAAGCTATGGTCTTAGTTTTTGAAGAATTTAAAAAAGCCAATATAAAAAGTAAAATGGTTTTACAAATCCATGATGAGCTTGTAATAGATACTAAGAAAGAAGAAGAAGAACAAGTAACCGAGATTGTTAAAAATGTTATGGAAAACGTAATTGAATTATCAGTACCATTAAAAGTTGGTATAGCTAAAGGCAAAGATTTATATGAAGCAAAATAAATAAAAGGAGAATTAATATGCCAGAGATTGCAGAAGTAGAAACTGTAAGAAATACTTTAAAAGGTAGAATCTTAAATAAAAAAATAACTGATGTAAAAGTTCATTATAAAAATATGATTGAAAGTGATATTAACAAGTTTGCTAGTAGTTTAATTGGAGATAGTTTTATTGATATTAAAAGAAGAGGAAAATGGTTAATATTTGAAACTAATAATAAATATTTATTATCCCATCTTCGAATGGAAGGTAAGTTTTTTATTAAAGATGATAAAGAAGCAAAAGGAAAACATGAACATGTAACTATCTATTTTGAAGACAATACTACTTTAAGATATGAAGATACCAGAAAGTTTGGTCGTATGAACTTAATTAATAAAGAAGAACTTAGTACTACTGAAAGTATAGCCAAACAAGGATTTGAACCTGGAGAAAAAGGATTAACAAGCGCTTATTTATTAGAAAAATTTAAAAATAAAAAATTACCAATAAAGACAGTATTATTAGACCAAACTATTGTTAGTGGTCTTGGAAATATATATGTTAATGAAGTAATGTTTTATGCTAAAATAAATCCTGAAAGACCTGCAAGTTCTATTACGAAAGAGGAATGTGAATTAATAGTTAAAGGTTCTAATGAAATAATAAAAGAAGCGATTAAAATGGGAGGAACTACGATTAAGAGTTACACATCCAGTTTAGGAGTAACAGGAAGATTCCAACAAAATTTAAAAGTCCATAAAAAAGAAGGAGAGCCATGTAGTATATGTGATACTCCAATAAAAAATATCAAAATAGGTGGTAGAAGTACATATTTTTGTCCAAAATGTCAAAAATGAGAAGAATCTCTTCTTATTTTTTTTTGACTATTAGTAAAATGAATTGTATAATTACATTAGATAAATTTGTATGAATGGAGGTATTGGTAAATGGAAGAAAAAATACAAAAATATCAAGAAAGTATATTTGAAAGTATTAAACACATTGATGAGGATGGTGTAGAATATTGGGAAGCTAGAGAACTACAACAAATGCTAGGATATAAAGAATGGAGATATTTTTCGGCAGTTATTGAAAAGGCACAAATTGCTTGCTCTCAAAGTAATAATAGTATTAATTCCCATTTTGGTGTGAACACCAAAATCGTAAAAGCTGGTTCTGCTACTAAACCAGTAATAGATTATAAATTAAGCCGTTATGCTTGTTACTTAATAGTGCAAAATGCTAATCCAAAATATAGTGCTGTTGCTTTAGGGCAAACATACTTTGCAATACAAACTCGTAAAATGGAATTAACCGAAGAAGAATATAGCAAATTAACTGAAGATGAGAAAAGATTATATCGTAGAAAACAAACTAAAGATGGAAACAAAATATTATATAAAATTGCTAAAGAAAAAGGAGTTAAAAACTTTGATAGATTTACCAATGCTGGTTATAAAGGTTTATATAATGGAGAAACTGCAAATGACATAGCTAAACGTAAAGGTTTAAGATATAGAGAAGATATTTTGGATAATATGGGTAGTGCTGAGTTAGGTGCTAATATATTTAGAATAACACAAACTGAAGCTTTATTAGAAAAACAAGAAGTTCCTGATGAGCAATTAGCTACTGATACTCACTATAAGGTTGGAAAAGCAGTTAGAGATACCATAAAAGAACTTGGCGGTACTATGCCAGAAGATTTACCTACACCAAAAAAATCATTAAAGGAATTAGAAAAGAAAGAACTAAAGAAAATAAATGGTGGCAGTACATATTTATATTTAACTAAAATAAAAGCAATAAACTAATCAAAGAAAATCGGTTTATTGCTTTTTTCAAAATTCATAATTTTATTTTTGCTAACTAAACTATATATATTAGCAGCTATCATTTCATATTTATAAGTTAGAGTATTAGGAATAGGAACAAGACCTATATCCAAATCTTTCAAATCATGTAAATAAGCTCTACCATTTTTATTAAAACCCAAGACTCTAATATAATCAATATT
>CANSWQ010000078.1 GCA_947650775.1 uncultured Mycoplasmatota bacterium | reverse complement strand
CATCAACTAATTTCATATACATTTCTACTTGAGCTTTATCCTCTATTTTTAAATTCCTTAGTTTTAACTCTACTACAACATAACAGTTCATTTTTATATTAAAAAGTAATATATCAATATAATAATTATTTATTTTATACTGACTTCCCACAAAAGTATAACCAATACCTAGTTGAGTTAATATAAACTCTATTTCTGATAATATTGTTAACTCTAAATCTTTTTCACTTTTAATTATTTTATTTTTATCTACTTTAATAATTATTGGATTTCTCATATCGCTTGTTATAGAATACTCTTTTTTAAAAGTAATTAGCTCTATATGTTTATGTTTTATCTATTAATCTTTCAAAAGAATTAGATTTTATTTCTTCTTGCAATCTTCTAACAGACAGATTTCGTTCTACACATAAATTAAGATAATAATTTCTTTCACATTCATCTTTAATTATTAAAACTTCTCTAAAATGGCTCCAAGTCAATTGTCTCCACACTGTGGAGATTATTGGAAAAGTCAAATAAAATTGACGAAATTTAAATAAGTTAGATTTATTATATCCTTTACCATAATTTTTAGTATATAGAATACTCCACTTTTTTATTAATTCGTTTCCGTACTTTGCTTTATTACTTCCACCTTGAGCTTCAACTAAAAGTTTTCCTATTTCCCAATAATTTCTTAAAGTATCATAATTTTCTTCTAATACTCTTCTTTTTTTATTAATTTCATTTCTTTTAATGCAGTTCTCAATCTCTACATAATAAGCCTGTTTTTCCATAAATAATATCTCCTTTTCATCAACTTAACATAATTAGTTCCAGTTGTCAAAATACAGATTTTTCAAAATCTACTTAGCCAAAAAGCATAAATCTGCTTAACCAATTTTTTAAAATCTGTTTAAAAAATATCATCTATTTCACCAAAAACCTAAAATCTGTTTTTTTACTTCTTTACATATTTTTTTACAAAAAAAGAATAAGCTTTTTAACTTACTCTCCAAATACAGGTAATTCAACTTCTTTACCTTTATTTTTTCTAAGTTTATTAATATTCTTAAGTCCACATTTATAACCTAAGAAAGTACCTCCTCCAATAAATAAAATTGAACATGCAGTAATTATAATTGCTACAATATTAGTTTCTTTTGGAATAAAGGTATACACATTAGCTTCATCCAAGTTTTCACCTACAACAATAGTTATAACACCATCTTGTTCATAAATTGTAACTTTATCTCCTTCATCATTAGGAATACCATCTATTTTAAAACCTTTATTCTTTTTATAATAATAAACAAACTTTTTACTATCAAATTTACTAGTTAATTTACCATTAGAAATATTTACACCTTTAAGTAAATGAGGAATAACTTCTTCAAAAACATCTTTTTCATCATCAGGTTTATCATTTTCAATTTCCTCAGGTGTTCCCTCTAATCTTGTAACTTTTATAATATATTCTTTAGTTTTACCATCTTCAGCGGTTACAACTATTTTAACCTCATTTTCTCCAACTTGTAGATTATCAGCTCCTGTAATATCTACTTTAGCAAAAGCTTCGTCTTCGGGCGTTGCTTCTATTTCTAAACTTTTAATTTTATAAGGAACTTCTACATTATAGCTAGTTGTATTTTTATTAAATTTAGGATTTAAAGTAATATCTTCTCCCAAGTTTAAGATAGCTAAATTATTATTAGAATTTTTTTCTTCAGCCGCATTAGGATCTTTACCTCTTATTACTTTAACCGTATAAGTTTTAACAGAACCATTTTCAGCAGTAACTTTAATTGTTACATTAGTAACTTTACCAGCTTTTAAGCTTGACCCGCCACTTACACTAACTTTAGCTTTATTATCTTCTGCAGTCGCAGTTACATTAATACTTGATACTTCAAAAGGAACACTTACATTATAAGTAGTTCTACCACTACTAAAACTTGGGCTAAGAGTACCAGTACTAAGCTTAATACTAGATAGATTATTATTTTTACTTCGATTATCTTCTCTAGTTACTGTAATAGTATAAGTTTTTTTATCACCACTAGGCGCCGTAACAACTACATTTATTTTATTATCACCATAATTTAAAGATTTAGAACCTGTACCACTTACCTTAGCTCCACTATCCTCAGCACTAGCACTAACATTAATACTAGTAACATCACTACCCACTTTAACACTATAATTAGTTGTATCTTTATTAAAGTTAATAGAACCATTTGATACACTTAAACTAGATAGATTAGCATTAGAACTAGGAGGTGGTGTAATTGTAATTGATTTTGAAACTGCTTGTGTTTTCAATATTGTTGATTTATCATTGCTATCAATAGCTCCCACTTCAGGATTATTAAATTTTATAGTAGTATTACCAGGTTTTAAAGTTTTAAAAACAAATTTTACTATATTATTTGAAGAACCAGTTAACCATTCACTTACATCTCCCGAATATAAAGATAATTTTTTTGAAGAAGGACTATATACTCCACTTGAAAATCCACTTAACTTTGTATATGAGACATATTGTAAATACTCACTATCAAAACTTAATGAACCACCAAAAGATTGAATAGCTTTTGCTCCTTGAATATTATTAACATTAACTATAATTTCTATATTTTTTCCTACGGCAATTTCACTAGTACCATTTAAGCTTACATTAGCACTTCCAGCATAAACATTTAAATAGGAAAAAAGAAATAAAGTGATAGCAAAAGCTAAAAACTTTATATTTCTTTTAAAATCTGTCATACTTATCACTCCGATTTTGTTTTTTAGCCATTTCTTTCCTTTTTATTTCTTTTTTTAATTGATTCAATTCATCTTGTTTTAATAACATTCTAAGTTTATCAGTATTATGAGTTTCCATACCTTCACGAATAGCTGCTATAAGTTCATCTTTCGTAATAGTTTGGTCGAAGAAATCAAAATTTCTAGTAACCTCTTCTAAGTCTTCATCAGTTAAATCTTCATAATCTGCTTCCATTAATTTTTTAGGAGACTCAGTATTTGGGATTTGGCCATTACCTTGATTTAGTACTCCTCCTGGATAAACTACATCATCATCTGTACCATTTCTAGAACCAAAATTAAATTCAGGTTTAAAATCAATAACAGGTGTTGGTGGAGTTGGTTGTGTTACAACTTGTTTTTTATCTTCTCTATCTTTTCTTCTCTTTAAAAGAACAATAAGTAGAATTAAAACTCCAAGTAATCCAAGGCCTAATAATAAGAACATTAAGAATTGACCAATACTCATACCCATAACTGCTGCTTCTGGTTTATCAACATTAATTTGATAATATTTTGTAAATCCATTTTCATCAGTTACTTTAATTAAAACAACATTATTACCAGTTTTAAAGTTTCCATTACCAGTAATCTCTACTTTCGCATTTTCATTTTCAGCGATAGCAGTTAAATCTAAACTATCAGTATTTGATTTAACTTTTAAGTTATATTCTAATCTATCTTTATCAAAACTAGGATTTAAAGTAAATCCATTAGCGCTTAATATTTTTAAATTATTTTTAGCACTAAATGCTGCACGAGTAGCATTAATCATATAAATACGAACACTACCATCTTCAGCGGTTACTTTAACTTGAACATTATTAGTACCAACTTGTAATTCATCATTGCCAATAATTTCTACTTTAGCTTTATTATTACTAGTTACATAACTAATATCTAGTTTTTCCATATCATAAGGAACAGTAACAGTATAACTACTTACATCTTTATTAAAGTTAGGACTAATAGTAGCACCATTTACAACTAAACTATTTAAGTAACTATCATTAGATTTATTATCTTGTTTACCACTAGGGTCTTTACGATTAACATTAATAATATAAGTATTCTTATTACCATTTTCTGCTGTAACAACAATAGTAACAGTATTCATACCATATTTCCAACCATTGTTACCTTTTACTTCAACTTTAGCTTTTGAACTAGTTGGAGTAGCATCAACATTTAATCCCCCAACAGCTTCTCCTACACTGATAGAATAAACATTGGTATTTTTATTAAATGTTGGACTTAAAGTATAACCACCTATATATAATTTACTTAAAGTTGCATCACCATCTAATTCTGGTTTTTCTTCTTCTTTATCTTCTTTTTTAACATTAATAGTATAAACTTTAATTGAACCATCTTCTGCTTTTACTACTACTTCTACTTTATTATCTCCTACTTGTAAATTATCTGCACCCTTTACTTCAAATGTTGCTTTACCATCATTAGCCTCAGCATTAATAATAACTTTATCAGTAGCATTAGGAACAGTAACATTATATTCAGTAGTATCTTTATTAAAAGCTGGACTCATTGTAAATCCACTTACACCTAAACTTTTTAAAGTATTATCAGTAGATTTAGGAACTTCAGGAGCTTTTTCTCTATGGATTATAAGTTTATATTGTTTCTTTGTAACATTATCTTCTGCTGTACAAGTTACTGTAAAAGGATTATCAGCATCTGGATTAAGATTAGCTCCTCCTGTACCGCTTACCTTAGCTTTACTATCTTCAGGTGTTGCTGTAATAGTTATTCTACTAGCACTATATGGAACAGAAACACGATACTCAGTAGTATTCTTATCAAAAGTTGGAGTTAAGTCATAAGATGAAACTCCTAAAGCACTTAAATTAGCATTA
>CANSWQ010000077.1 GCA_947650775.1 uncultured Mycoplasmatota bacterium | reverse complement strand
TTTTATCTATAGGTGTTAATAGAATTAAAATATTATCCCAAATATTATTAAAATCATCTATTTTCATTTTGTTTTTTCCAGTCGCTGGATCCATAAGCCATACATAATTTTTAGATATCTTATAAACAACTACAAAGTGATTTAGTCCATTTTTAAGAACTACATGTGCTATAGCAGGCAAATAGATATTTTCATTTTTTACATCGTCCACAAAAACCCCCATTGCCTCAAAACCATAGCTCCTACTAGCTTCTACTAAATTATAGGCTGTTGTTCCAACTCCCGTTGTAAAAGTATCATCTCTTATTTTTTCAATTGGGACATAACCATCATAATATTTAATAATACATGACAAACTACAAGCTCCACAATCTTTCAAATCATGTTGTTTTACCACTTCAATTTTAGCCATAAATTTTTTCTCCCTTCAAGTAAAGTTAAACCATATTTTTAAGCCTTTTTCCAGCATTTTTACGATTTAGGGTAAGATTTGACTTATCCGCGACAATACTCGACAACCGTCGACAAAGAGATGTGTTAATATAGCAAATCAAAGAAAGGAGAAAAATTATGCAAAACGGAATTAATTTAGCAAAATTAAGAAGTAAAAACAATCATACATTTAAAGATTTAGCAAACCTATTAAATGTTTCATTATCATCATACAAGCTATATGAAATAGGAACTATTCCAATGTCTTTAGAAGAAATAAATACATTAAGTACATTTTATGATGTATCATTTGATTATTTATTAGGCCTAAGTAAAAAAACTGAAAGAACCCATTTTCGTAAAACCATTGATTATAACTATTTAAAATTCTGTATAAGATATTTAAGAAGAATAGATAAAACAAGTCAAAAAGTTTTTGCTCAAGAATTAAATTACTCAATAAGCTCCATAAGTAGATTTGAGCATAATGGCAAATTAATTAGTTTAGACTATCTAATCAAAATAGCAAGAAAATTCCATATATCAACAGACTACTTATGTGGTAAAAGTTATATAAAAAATATATTATAAAAAGCAGTTCATCACTGCCTTTTTTTAATAAATTATATTTATTTAACAACATATGGATTTGATTGTGTTCCACTTCCTCCTGTTTGAAACTCTGTATCAGACTTCAAATTTATAACCGGTCGTAAACCTGCAGAAGTACTACCAACGCTCCAATTATCAGAAGAACCACTCGAATTGATAACGAACACATCTACATTGCCATCCCAAGGATTCCAAGCTGTTGGAGACATAGTCCAGTAGGTCTGGCCGTTGTATAGATAGTACGACGTATTGCTTTCTTTATTTCCACCTGCAAATTCTGTTTCATCTACCATTATCGCTCCAACCTTTAATTCATATACATCTCCTGACGGACATGCTAGTGTTGGTTGAAATTTATTCCACACTCTATCAACTGCTGCGTGGGCAAATTGCGTTCCTGCTGCACTCCATGTTGGCGAGAACTCTCCGTTCCATCCCGAAAATGGTAATCCAACATCTCTATCATTACAGAACTTTCCATTTACTACCTTACTGGCATTTGTTCCTGTTATATTTTCATTATACCATTTCTCTGATAATGTTTTTGCATTACTTGGTGTCCCAGAAAGCGTCCTTTGACTTTGCAAATCATATGTCCAGCCTACATATGCCGTATTATCATATTTTCCATCACTTGTAGAATAATATTGTTCAGCAAGCGTTGCCCCTAGTACTACTGATTCTGAATTAGAGCCGTTTCCTGCACATGTATTCGCCTCTTTTACTGGTCCATTATATATCAAGCGCATTGTCTTATCGCCATTGATTCGGACTATTCTCCAACATTTATCAGCAAATATTACATGATTAGTAGTTGAAGCTCCTCTCCAATAATACGAATACCCTCCATACATTCCATCGTTTGTCCTGTATATTCCTTCATCTGTTGTTGCCGCTTTACTAAAATCTGGTATTTTAGGATCAATTAAATCTGAACAATATGTTGTTTTATCATCTAAAGAAGCACAAACTATTTTCTTGTCTGCTATATTCACTTCTAGATTCCCTATAAGTGTTTCTACTATTTCTTTTTCATCTGATATATCCACATTTACTTTATTATCAGTTATTTCTGTATTTGTATTCGGAATACATATATTATCTTTTGAAATACAATATTTTACATCATTTACACTTCCATTTATTGTACCTTCTACATTATTATCTACTAAAGTTGTTTTTATTTCTGATTCTGTTGTTACTTCTATATCTGGATTTGCTATTACATTTATTTTTGATGTATATGTTTTATTTGCTCCTTGTTCTTTTGTTGTATCATAATCTATCCATAATTTCAAATTAAACTCTTTCGTACTATTTCCATTTATTGTTCCTTTATATAAATTATGTGATACATATGCATTTTCTATATATGTCTTTGTTATCAAACTATCATTTAAATTCCAAACTAAATTATCCATTGTATCACTTGATAAAGATGTTTTTATATATTGTGTATCTAATGTATTTGTTGTTTGATTTAAACTCTCCAAATTTATTTGATAATTACTACTTGTACCACAAGTATTTTTAATTGTAAAAGTATAACCTTCTGTTCCTAGTCCTTCTAAATCTGTTATTGGATAAGTATTATTTAAAGTTATCGCATTACTTTCATTTTCTATAGATATATTTAAACATCCACTTGTAAAAGTATTTGCTATATCTTGTTTTTTAGAAACTGATAAAAATGCAAAACTCGCTGATACTGCCCCTATTACTAATAGTGTTATTCCTCCTAATAATAATGTTATTTTTGTTTTTTCATTCATACTATTCATTCCTTTACTTAACCATTTTAATACAACAACATAATTATTTCATTACTTTCGACAAAACATGTCAAAACTTATTTATGTCGCAAAATAGAACATGCATTTCCAAAAAAATAAACACACTATGTTATTCTCTTAATATATTTTCATTATACAATAATATCGAATGTTTTTCAATATAATAGTCATAGATTGTGATTATTTTTACCAAAATAAAAAAATTAGAACAATACGAGTCTAATCTTTAAATACTTCTTTTAAATAAACTTCATCATCTTTAAATAAATCATATTTTCTAATAATAAACTTAAATATAACTTTAAATAATGCTATACAAGGAGTTGCTACAATCATTCCCAGTATTCCAAAATAATAGCCAAACACTAATAAGCCTATCATAATTGTAACTGGATGTAATTGTGTAGTTTTACTCATTACTACTGGTTGTAAAACATAATTTTCTACAAGTTGAACAACTATACAAATAATTAAAACTGTTATACCTGTTATTGAACCTTGACTAAAACCTACTGCAACAGCCGCTGCTCCTCCTATATATGGACCAATATAAGGTATTAAATCCGTTAACCCACAAAATATACCAAAGAGTAATGGTGCATTAAGACCTACTATCCAAAAACCTACAGAATCAGAAACAAATACCATTAAAGCTACTAATAGAGTTCCACTAATAGTTTTTCTAACTTCTTTACCTATATCTGTAATTAATATTTCTATTTCATATTTATTTTTATTAGGAACTAGTTTTATAAAGTGTTTAGTAATTGCATCAAAATCAAATAACATATAAAGTCCTACAACTAAACTTATTAATATTGTTCCGACCCCACTCATTAAACTACCTAATATTGACATTATGGAATTAGGAAGTGCTCCTGTAAAATTAACTAAAGAGTCTCCTATTCCATTAAATAAATTATCTTTAGCCTGAGTTAAATCTATTCCACTAATCGATATTTGATTAATAAAATTATCTATAATCGATTCAAATTTAGCCATTATAGAAGGTAAATTAGCAATTAAATCATTTATTTGCGTATATAGTGTTGGTATTAAAAGTCTTAAAAATACAAATATAAATAGAATTAAAACAGCATAAACAATTAAACTAGCTGCTATTCTAGGAATACCTCTTTTATTTAATTTTTTAACTATTGGATTAAATAACCAAGCAATTACAAATCCAATAAAAAGTGGTGATAAAACTTTAAGGAAAGTTAAAAGAAAATGCCATAATTTTAAATTTTTCATAATTATAGTTGTACTTAAAACTATAGCTACAATCATTGCTATATAAAGAATTTTAAGTATCTTTTTTGTTAATGTAACAACTTCATTAACTTCTTTTGAATCAATTTCCTTAAATTTTTTATTCATTTTAAACCCTCATTAATTCAGCTTCTTTATCTTTAAATATTTCATCTATTTTCTTATTATATGTATTAACAAGCTCTTGTATGTCATCTAAAGCATTTTTTTCTTGATCTTCAGGTAATTCCATTTTTTTAATTTCATTATTACAATCTTGTCTAATATTGCGAAGAGCAACTCTTGCTTCTTCACAAGTAGTTTTAGCTTGTTTAACATAATCACGACGTTTTTCTTCTGTAAGTTCAGGTACAGTTAAAGTAATAACTTCCCCATTATTTACTGGTGTAATACCAATATTAGCTTCATTAATAGCCCTTTCTATTTCTTTTAAAGCACTTTTATCAAAAGGCTTAATCATTAAACTTCTAGCTTCTGGAACTGTAATATTAGCAAGAGATTGAATTGGTGTTGGTGTTCCATAATAACTTGCCATTATTCCATTTAACATCGCTGGATTAGCCCTTCCTGCTCTAATATTTAAAAGTCTATTTTCTAAACTTTCAATCGCTTTCATAAATTTCAATTCTGTGTTATCCATATTTATTATTCCTCCTTAATTTAATATTATAACATCTAATTTATTTTCTTGTATACCTTTTATAAAATAATTAATAACTAAATA
>CANSWQ010000076.1 GCA_947650775.1 uncultured Mycoplasmatota bacterium | reverse complement strand
TTTAGCTCGGATAAAATAGATGCGTTAACTATTAAGTTTTTATCACGCTCTAAATTTGTAATCTCATCTTTGTATTTTTTTTGTTCTTTTTTATTAATTAAATTTAATACTAAAATTATGGTTATTACTGTAAAAATGTAATATAAAGCCCCGATTAATATAAAAGTAGTTCTGCTCATATTATCCCACTTCCCTATGATTATTATTTTATCACATTATGGGTGTATTTGTCGAGATGTAGGACTATTTTTATTTAGTAAATTTTTGCCACATTAAAAGAAAGTGTTTACCTTTCACTTTCTTCTAGCATTGTTATTATAAATAAACCATAGCCACTTTTAACATTGTCTGTTATTACGTGTGTGACTGCTCCGACTAATTTACCATTTTGAACTATTGGAGAACCACTCATACCTTGTACGACACCACCCGTACTATTTATTAGTTTTTCATCGGTTATGTCAAAAGTTATGTTTTTTATATCACTATTTTCATTGATTTTTGTAATTTCAATATCAAATTTCTCAATGTTTTCACCATCTATTACCGTATAAATCTCGGCTTTACCGATTTTAACTTCATCTTTATTTGCTATACTAATCTTTTCTTGGTTGTTATAATCATCTTTATATGTTCCATATATTCCATATTTGGTATTCTTTGTTATATCTCCATAATTTTTACTATAATAGAATTTAGCATTTTTACTTCCTGGTTTACCATCAATACTTTCAGTTATACTACTGATTGAATTTTTAAATATAGTTCCTGTTCTTACTTCAATTATTTTAGAAGTATTTGATTCAGTTATTTCATGACCTAAGGCACCATAAATATTTGATTCTGGGTCTATAAATGTTAAGGTTCCTATACCAGTAATACTATCTTTAACATATAAACCTGTTTTGTACATTCCATCTTGTTTTACTAGTTTTAATGTTGTTTTTTTTTCTTTTTTGTCTCTTTTATAAGTTATCTCAACAGTATTGTTATCATCCATATTGTTTTCAATTGCTTTTGTAAGTTCATTAATACTGTTTACTTCTTCATTACCTATTTTTAAGATTATGTCTCCCTCTTTTAAACTGGTTTTTGGTAAACTTCCTTCTACTTTATAAAAACCTATAACCATTATACCTTCTGCTTTTATGTCTATCCCAATAGTTTTACCACCTAGTATAACTTCGCTTGAATAAGCGAAAACATTTAGTGGTGATAAAGCGAGTAAACTTAAAAAAACTATAAATTTCTTTTTCATACTATTTCACCCTTTAATAGTATGGCTTTTTAGAAAATTTATAGTTTAGTAATTTATGTAATTTTGGTATTTTTTAGTATTGACGTCCGAAATATAAGCGATATTTGGCCTCTTTTCCACAACATACACATGGACCACTTATTTCTTCGTCTTCAATTAAACAACGACTTTTCATACTAAAATCATCTTTGATTTTATCTTCACAAGAAGTATCACCACACCAATTTGTTTTGATAAATCCTGGTTTATTCTTGGCAATTTCTGTAAATTCTTCATAGCTTTTAGCATCATAAATCATTTCATCTCTTCTTTTTAAAGCTTTTTTATACATATTGTCTTGAATTTCTGGAAATAATTTATTTAATGCTTCTATAACATTATCAGTTTTTACTTTTATTTTTTCTAATGTATCACGTCTTACAATCGTAACTTCTTTATTTTCTAAATCACGCATACCTATTTCTATTCTAACAGGATATCCTTTAACCTCAGCATCCGCGAATTTAAAACCTGGGGTTTTATTGCTATTATCTACTTTAAAACTAATATTATTATTTTTTAAATCTTCACTAATTTTATTAGTAATAGCAGTTATTTCTTCTTTATCACCAATTGGTATAATCATAACTTTAGTAGGCGCAATATTAGGAGGTATTACTAGTCCTCGATCATCACCATGAACCATAATTAATGAACCAATCATTCTTGTTGTTACACCCCAACTTGTTTGAAATGGTGTTACTAATTTATTTTCTTTATTTAAAAATTCAATTCCAAATGTTTTAGCAAAACCATCACCAAAATAGTGACTAGTTCCATTTTGTAAGGCAACACCATCATACATCATTGCTTCAAGGGAATATGAAGCCTCGGCTCCAGCGAATTTTTCTTTTTCCGTTTTTTTACCAATTATTACTGGTATGGCTAAATAATTTCTTTGGAAATCTTCATATACGTGTAACATTCTAAGTGTTTCTTCAATCGCTTCTTCTTTAGTAGCGTGCATTGTGTGTCCTTCTTGCCATAATATTTCTCTACTGCGTAAAAATGGTCTAGTTGTTTTCTCCCATCTGACAATAGTACACCACTGATTGTATAATTTTGGTAAATCACGATATGATTTGATAATTTTTTTGTAATAGTCACAAAATAATACTTCACTCGTAGGTCTTACACACATTCTTTCTTCTAATTTATCTTTGCCACCATGCGTTACCCAGGCTACTTCAGGAGCAAAACCCTCAATATGATTTTTTTCGACATTTAATAAACTTTCGGGGATAAACATCGGCATTTGAACATTTTCATGTCCTGTTTCTTTAAACATTTTATCTAAGATGTTTTGCATACTTTCCCATATAGCATATCCATAAGGGCAGATAATCATACTTCCTTTAACATTTGAATAATCAACTAAGTTCGCTTTAGTTACAACATCAGTATACCATTTGGCAAAATCAACATCACGACTGGTTATATCTTCTAATCCTTTCATTTTTTGGCCTCCTATTCATTTATTTCAAAATCTACTAATTCTTTGTTTTCAGTTAATATTTTATTTACTTTTTCAGTGGCAGTATTTAACTTTTCACTGCAATATTTGGCTAATTTCATAGCTTCTGTATATTTATCAATGGCATTATCTAATTCTACACTTCCACTTTCTAATTCTTTTACGATTGCTTCTAATTCTTTTAAAGCGTCTTCAAATGATTTTTCCATTATTCTTCTCCTTCTTTCTTTTCTTTTGCTCTAATTCTTGATATTACTTCACTTGTATCTACTTGCCTATATGCCTCATCTAATATTGGTATTGCTAATTGTTCTATAGCATTTTCACGTGCATTTATAATTCTATTTAATTCTTCCTCATAATAAGATTTTTCAAATTGCAAACTATTTATTTCACTTTTTAGTTGCTCTATTTCTACTTTAAGTTCTGAGCCTTTTTCCTTTAGTTGGGCTAGAGTATTTTCAGCGTTTAATAATTCTTCATTAATGCTACTAATTGGATTATTCTTTTTTAATCTTCTAAGTGAAATTATTTCTTTTAAATTAGGAAATAGTGAAATTAAAAATACAAAAGGCAAAATTGCTAATAATGCTGGGTATAATATTATCATATATGCTATAAAGCCACAAATTAAAAGTACAAATCCATTTTGTAATATTAAACAAAACCATCTTTTTGCTTTAATCAATTCTCTGATATAGGCTCTATCCTCTTTGATATTTTTTTTAATAAGATAAGTAAGTGTACTTTGACTCATAATAGATTCTTGAAAACTTTTTCTATCTCTAATTTCATTAATTTTCTTTTCAAGATTACCAATTTTATATTTTAGTTCCACTGCCTCATTTTCTCGACGTGAAACAATTTTTTGTTTTTCTTCAATTTGATTCTCTAATCTTTCTATGATATTTGTAATTTGAATTTGTAAGTTTCTAAATTTATCCATTATTCTTCACCTTGTTGTTTTTCTCTTGTTCTAATTCTTGATGTTACTTCGCTTGTTTCTTCTTTTGTAAAAAGTTCATTTAATAAAGGTGTTGCTACTTGCGCTAAAGCTTGCTCACGCTTTTCTGTTATTATTTCTAAATATCTTACAAAATAAGATCTATCATCTTGTAACTTTTTAATTTCAGATGAAAGTTGTCTTGATTCTGATTTATATCCTACTATTTCCTTATTATATGAATCAATACTATTAGTAAGATTCTCACGCTCTTCACTTAATCCTTCAAAGGTATAATTCTTTTTTAAATCATGGTATCTTATAATCTTGGAAGAATTGCTACCAATAAAGATAGCTGAAAAAATAGCGGCTAATGATAAAAATCCTGATAAACCTGTGCCTAAAATGTAAATTTGACAGGAAACTATAAATGCAACGATTGAAAGTGGAATGATTGCTGCAAGAAGACATTCTTTATTTTTAATATCTTCTTTGGTTTCTTGAATTAGGGCACTAATTAAGTCGTTTACATATTCTTTAATAATATATAAAATTATGTTTTTATTTTCAATATCTTTAACTGTTTCTATTTCTTCATTTACATTATCAAGTGCTCTTTTATATTCTTCTACATTCTCAGTAACTGATGATATTCCGCCTTCTAAAGAACTAATTTTCTCTTGTTTACTTTCTATTTCTGCATCTATTTTTGCTATTGCACTCTCAATATCTGTTTGTAATTGTTTATATTTATCCATTATTTACCTCCCTGATACTTGCAGTTACACTTCCTTTGTGTAATTTAATATTTACAATATCATTTTCTTTTAAATTAGAACTATCTTTAATAAGTTCCTCATCTTTAGTAACCAATGAATACCCTTTTTCTAGTATTCCTAAAGGATTAACTAGTTTTAATGTATTAACTAACATTTTATATTCATGTTCATTTTTTAAAATGATATTTTTGATATTACTATACAATGTTTTTTCATTGAACTCAAGTTTTTCTTTTTTTACTTCAAATAAACTCATTGGATTTTTTAAAACATAACTACTTTTTATTTTGTCTAATATTAATCTATTATTATCAATCTTTTTATTTATAAAGTTATTTAAAGTATCTATTAAATTGTCTAATCTTTGTTCCTTTATTTCATATAATGATAATGGAT
>CANSWQ010000075.1 GCA_947650775.1 uncultured Mycoplasmatota bacterium | reverse complement strand
CCCTTATATGTAGCATGTAGCATGTAGCAATAATTTTTATAAATTTACCTTAATGCTAATCTAACTACTATTTAAAATAATAGAAAGATATAACATTAAGGGTTTAATTAGTCTTGTTGACTTGTTTTAAATTTTGGCTTGCTGTTTTTGAACGCCATACGAATAACTGCTTGTTGTTCGTTGCTTGGAAATAGTAACATTTCGTAGTCGTCATCAACTCTAATTGCTACTACAATGTAAGTTTTCCCAGTTTTAGCACTTACGCGTTCTTCAACTTTGCAAGGCAACTCAATATTTATCATGTTTACAATTTTCTCCTTTCGTTAAATTTTGTGTAATTTTATTTGGCGCCTTTCAAATTACAAGTCCATTCTAGCAAGAAATTAAAATCTAGTAGCCCACCGACGATGGAAATTAAAGCCTTATAAATAAAGGGCTTAAAAGGTTTATAATTTAAAAAAGGTTTGTTTTAGGGGTTAAAAATTCCACCAATGATGGAAATTTTCGTTTCAAGACATTAAAAAAGAACATATTTTTTTGAAAATATGCCCTAATTTTTAGTTATTATCTAGTTTCTCGACCATCATTTAACCAATATTTTTCATGAATTCCGACTTCTTTTAAGAATTCGTTACACTCTGCCATTGTTTTACCACTAAATTTCTCTATAAGTTGTGAGTAGGCGTGATGTACTTTGTTACCTGGCTCAAAACCTAGTCCCCATGCTCGTAGTAAATCTTCAACATTTTTTAAATTGATTTTAAATACTACTGCAAACGCAACAAGCGATGTCATGAGTGGTTTTTTGTAGCCATTAGTTAGATTATAAAAAGTTCCTTTACCTAGTCCCGTTTCGTCAATAAATTTTTGTAGTTTAGGGTTATGTGTTTTCTTTACTGCTTCCATAACCTCAACATAGGTTTTGTTTATTTCTTTGTCTAGTTCAAAATTTTTGTCAAATTCTTCTTTTAATGTACTCATATTATATTTTCTCCTCATTTATATACTCGAATAAATCGTTATAATGACACTTTGGTTGTCCGTCCCATAAATAAGTATTGATTGGCTCTTTATTTTTAGAAGTAAGAGGGAACATAATTATATAAGGCGTATTATTTTTACTATTAACATCATATTCTATTGATTTTACTATTCCAATGTTATTGTCCTCTATAAAGGCGCTACTATCTTTAAATTGATTTTTAGATGGAATAACCATGGCTTTATTTTCCTCGTTATGTGAATCAAGTATTTGTTTAACTTCTCTTAATATAACTTGGTTATTTTCTTTTACATCGACAACTTGAAAAAATTGTATATAATGTCCTTTTATGCCACAGTGTCTATCAGTATAAAAAATATCGTCAACTTTGATACTATTTTGATTTTCTATTTCATTAACCATAAAGCCCGTCCTTTCATTACAATTATACCATTTTTAACCAATATAATATAGACTCAAACAAAAAATAATTTTGGATCACATTTATTTGTGCCAAAATTATTTAATTATTTTTACCCATATCTTACATCGTCAAAAGAAACAATTTTCCAACTATTATTATATTTCTTTAAGGTTACATTGGAAATCACACTTGCAAGTCCTTCTTCTGTACCTTTATATTTTGCGCTTATATCTGCTATATAATGAACTTGTACATCAATTTTTATCTCGTCTTCTTCAATGTACCATACTTTTATAAACCATATTGAGCCATTTGTACTTTCGTTTAATTTTTTATAAGTATAATGACTTGAACCAAAACCATCATCTTGTGTTTGCCTCTCTTTTTTAAATATATCTATATATGCTTTTGCCTCGGAATTTTCAAAATATTTATTTATATAGTTTTTATCTTTTCCCTCAAAACCTACTAATGCAATTTCTTTAAACATATCTTTAAGTGTATTTACTAGGTCTTGGTCTTTTATGCTTGTAGAGTCAAGTACTTCCACTCCGTCAGTGCCTTGTCTATACCAACTATTAACACAATTTTCTTCCTTACAAATTTCTTTTTCTACATCTTTATAGAAAATATGTGTGTATTTAATTTTATAATTAGCATGTTTTAGAGTAGTTATGTTATATACATATTCATAAGTTTTTAAAGATTTCAAATAATTTTCGTATTCATCATTATAATCAAAATCATTACGCGTTTTTCCCTCTTCTGCAAGTGGTTTTTTTTGTGGGTCTTTTAATTCAACACCATCAATAAATGTAGTAGTTCCATCGCCAACTTTTACTATGCTATTAACATATAAATCTTTAATTATAACTTTATTTGTTTTTTTATCTATTTCAATATTTTCAGTATCAGTTCCATTTTTTACTACTTTATAGTAGATTTTTTTATCGTCCTCGTTGGTTTGATTTACTTCACATGTAGTAACATTATTATTATTTTTTGACATCTCTTCAAAGTAATTTTGTTTTGCCTCTTTAATTTTATCTTTTGTAATTAAATCACTTTTAGGAAAGTAGGCTATCTCTAGCATGTCGCCATAATTTCCTTTAACTAAAATATTACAATATTGTTCTGCAACATTTTTTGAAGATTTACCACACCCCGTTAGTGCCAAAACCATAATCATAATTAAACCTAAATATTTTATTTTTTTCATTTTGCATTTTCCTTTCTTATAAATCTTTTGTAATAATTGTTCCGTCTGAATTTGTACTAATTAACTCATAAACATTTAAAATAGGATAGTCATAATTATAATTATCTATTATAAGTAATTGTGTATTTGTTGTAATCTTATCATTACTCCAAATATGGTCTACTTTAACTTTTGTTTTTTCACCTGCTTTTAGTGTGTAAGTTTCTTTTCCTCTAATAGCAAATGGTTTTCCGTCCATATCTTTAAGAAAAATTGTATAACCAATATTATTTATTGTTTCTTTTGAAGTGTTTTTGATAGTAAATTCAAATTCAACATCGCCATTTCTTGTTTTGTTGTTGTTTACTTTATTTTCCTTAAGTTTTAGTTTAGAACCACTAATTGATACTTTATTAAAGTTTTTAACCTCATTATATGTATAATAATTATACTCTGTTGAAGTAGGGTGTATAACATTTGCCAAAGCAAGACCATTTCCACCTTTACTACCTAAAAACGCAATACTAGTTATTCCAATAATAATAGCACCACTAATAGCAACTTTTTTAACACCTATTTTTATAACTTGGTTTTTAAATTTTTTTACAATTTCTTTTCCTTTTTCTACTAAATTATTCATTTTCTTTTACCTCTTTCCTTTAATTAATCTTTATAGTATATAATTGACCCACCAAGACCACCACTTGCAATAATTCGGACTTTTTCTTTATCAGTAGTATAGTAACAAGTACCTAAAACATAATCGTAGTCCTCTGTTGGTTTTTCATACCTACAATTATCTTCGTTAGACTCACATTTTTCGCACCAATCATTTTTTGTTTCATAATCGATTCCAATAGGTACTATCCTAAAATTAGAACTTTGTTGTCCCTTAAAATAACCAATATCATATTTTAAAATATATATTCCGTTTTCTTCTTTAATATCTTCTAATTTTGCTCTACCATCTTTTTGCCCATCACTCATTCTATTGTAATCAATATTTACTCCATCTTTATCAATAGTTATAGTTTTATAATTTGTATCATTAGATGTATATGTTCCAATAAAGCACGAATAATCTCCGTTCAATAATTTTTCTTCACAACTTTGTTTTGGTTGTTCTTCTTGTTTTTCTTCTTTTTTATCCCCACACCCCGTTAATGCTATAAGCATTATGATAATTAGACTTAAATAACTAATCTTTTTCATTTCTCACTCCTCACACTTTCTAAACTCCATCAGTTCAATACTAGTATAGCATAAAATTTTATAAAAAGCCACTTATAATAGAAGTTTATTCTATTATAAGCATATTATAATGTTCTACCATAAATGAGAAAATATATATAGGTGGTGATAAAATGAATTTTAGTCCTGAAGACGATAGGTTTATTTATGAATTAGTAAGTAAGAATATTAAGTATTTTAGATTACATAACAATAGTAAATATAGTTCCTACGGGAAAATGACACAAGAGCAACTAGCCGAAAAAACAGATTTGAGTCATAGTCTAATTAGTAATATTGAGTCTACTAAAGTTCAACAATCATTTAGTATCGCCGTACTATATCGTATATCTAGGGTTTTAGAAGTAGATATCAAAGAATTTTTTGTAGACCGAAACTTTTAAAAATTAAAAAGCAATTAGTGTGTAACTAATTGTTTTTTTTAAGATGTTCTTATTAAATTACCATCTACAGAATTTACTTTTACAAAGCCCAACTCGGGATAATTTGGACTACCAAGTTCATAACTGCGTATATATACTTCATTATCTTTTGATAATCTCTCATTTTCCCAATCTTCTTTATATTGTCCGACATAAAATATATTTAGTATCTCTAAATTATAACCCTCTATATTTACATCAATAATAAAATAATAATAAACTATTGAATTATATTTATTTTGACATTCTGCTATAATACTAGAAATCAATTTATTCCTATCTTTTATTTTACTATCTTCTATATAATCAAGCCCATAAATTCTTCCGTTCTCAAAAAAGTCTAACATGTTTGAATTAAGATTAAATCTTTTAGTTAATTCTTTTATTCTAGAAATTGCCTCGTTTCTTTGTTCTTCTATTGTCATGTATAACACCTCACTAATATATATTATACCATCATAAAAAAAATAAAAAAACGACTTTCCTATCGTTTCTTTTAAAATAACATATCAAGACTCTTTATCAAAACTCTTTCTAAAGTAGTAAATTAGTAGTAAAATCACTCTAATTTCTTGCGTATACGCCTTAAAATAAAGGCTTTTAATCAAAAACTAAACTTTTT
>CANSWQ010000074.1 GCA_947650775.1 uncultured Mycoplasmatota bacterium | reverse complement strand
TTTTGACATATAAAAACCTCGTTTCTATTTTGTCCAAGAAACGGGGTTCATATCACATCTTGGTCTTTTTTGTGTGAAAAGATAATATTTATGCGATATAAAAAAGGAGGTGAAAAAATGCGATATTTATATTTAAAACCAAAATTAAAAAGGTTTAACACAAGGATAAAGAATTGTTTTCGCAAGACAACTTGGAAAGTTTACTGAAGACGAAGTTTTAGATAAATTAGGATTATCTGGGGAAAGTAAGAGAGTATTTTAATCACGTAATTTACAAATGAAAACTGGCAAAAAATCTAATTGACAATAGGGTTAATCTTTGATATACTTATTCCGATTAGTACTCAGGAAACTTATGAAGCCCTGAGTCAATTTTATTTATGGGAGAATATTATATATGAAGGAATACAAAAATAACAAAGAATTAATAGAACATTTAGAAAATAAAAACGTAATTATCGATGATAAAAATATAGCCATGAATATCATAGATAATTATTCCTATTATTCTGTTGTTAATACGTATAAATATGTATTTAAAAAAGATGATAAAACATATTTTGAAAATGTTCACTTCGATGAAATATATTCTTTATATAATTTTGATAAAAATATAAGAACTATATTTTTAAAGTATGCCTTAGAATTTGAATTAAAAATAAGAGGTATAATGGGAAATATACTTGCCAAGAATTATGGGCTTAAGGATTATCTTAATAAAGAAAATTTTGACGAATTAGCAGATGAAAATGACATACATAATATAATTGATTCAATAAATGATGAAATAGATAAAAATAAAGGAAAACATCCAGCTATTACACATTATATTCAGGCTTATGGTTTTGTACCTCCATATGTTGCAATAAAAATATTATCTTTCGGGCAAATAAGCAGATGGTATGGATTATTAAAACAATCCGATAGAAATGAAATAGCAAAAAAATTTAATATTTCTCCAAAATTATTAAAACAAATTCTAGTTAACATGACATTGGCAAGAAATATTTGTGCCCATTCAGACAGATTATTTTCTTTCCATAGCAAATTTTTTATGACATTTAAATTAATAGATAGCACATATAAAGTAAATAACAATTCAACTAATTTATATATGTTAATTAGAAGTATGGGAAAATTTCTAAATGAACAAGATTACAAGGATTTAATAAATTTAGTTAATGAAGAATACAAGAAATTAGATGAATCTATTAAATCAATAGATGCTAGTGTAATTTTAAAAATAATGGGTTATCCTAATGTATAGTTTAAATTAATAGTGCATATAATATTATTGATTGGTATTTAAGAAACTTACGAAGCCTTAAATCAATTTGCCTAATCTCTGTCTAAGAAATTAGGTATTTTTTATGACTAAAGTATGTTATAATTTATTTGGATATAGAAAAATATAATTCATTATCTAAGCTGTATTTATATAATTGTTTACCAAACAAAGCAGTTGCTCAAGCGAAAATTAAAAATAATCAATAACTTAACTAAATAAAAATTTTAAAGATTAAGAAATAAGAAAACAATTATATTCTTAGTCTTTTTTACTGTGAAAAATAGCTATTAAATACTAGTTTGCTATAATAAAAAAAGTGTGCTATAATAAGCACTCGATAAGAAAAGAGGTTTTTTATGACTGAAATTAAAAAAGATATCAAAAATAGTGGAGCTAGCAATGATAAGCTTTTAAGTGAATCTCTAGCTAGATTAATAAGTCATGATTGCAGTTTTAGTGATAAGCTTTTAGATGAATCTTTAGATAATCTAGTTAATGATAATAAATCTAGTAATAGTGCACTTTTAGATGAAGCTTCTGCTAGATTAATTAGCCAAAATAGTAGATTTAGCAATGGTAAAATATTAGGTGAGGCCATAGCTAGACTAATAAGTTACATTGAAGCAGAAGAATATAAATTCCTTTGTACTAAATACAGTGTTAATGGCTTTGATTATTATGTTAGATTGATTTGTCCAGCATGGTTAAGTTCAGAGACTGAGTTTAAAACCACTATTGATTCTAAAACTAAAATAGTTGAAGGAAATTATCAAGAATTAATAAATAGTGGCAAAATACTACAATTAGATTTTATAGATAAATTTGCTCTAGAATTAAAACTAAATAGTGAAAGCAAAGAAAGTAATTCAAATGAACCAGAGCTAAGTGATTTAAAAAAATATGAAACATCATCAATTGATTTATACAGTTTAGGTGAAAATGGTGAAAAAGAAGCTAACTTTTCATTCAATCAAAACATATATCGATATGTTTATACCTTTATTATAAATTTAATAAGATTAAATAGTAAAGGTTTAGTCGAAATGTCTGAAGAAAGATTAAATGAGTTAATAATGGAGTTTATTGATTTAAATTCTGAGTTAGTTAATTCTAAATACATTGAAAAGGTGAACAAATACCAAGCTTTATTAAATAGCACTCGTGCAGCAGCCGGAATCAAAATTGGTTTAGGTGAAAGAAACCAAAGTAGAAAATAAAAATTGAATAATAAATTAGAGAATTTCTCTAGTTTTTTCTTTTCCAAAAAACAAATATATGATACAATTAATAAGAAATAGAAAATGAGGTAATAAAAATGAAAGAAGAAAAAGGAACAAAAAAAACTACAACTAAAGCAAATAATACTAATAAAAAAACAACTAAAACTGCGCCAAAAAGAGAGAATACAGTGAAAAAAGAAACTAAAGCGCCTTCAAATAAAAAGACTACAAGTAAAAAAACAAGTTCGTCAACTAAAACTACTAAAAATAATAATAAAACAACTAAAACAACTAAAACAGCAGTAGCTACTAAAAGTAGTAATACCAAAAAGGTTGTAAAACCAAAAACTACCAATGATATTCCAAAAACAACAGCTAAAACAACAACTAAAAAAACACAAGAAGTACCAAAAAAAGTTGAAAAGAAAACTGAAAATAGTGAAGTAAAAGTAGAAGCAAACACTGAAGTAGTTGAAAATAAAAAAACAATAAATAGCAAACTTAAAGGCTATGAATTATTTATCATCGCTGGTTCTTTAGCACTTTTAATCGCTTTAGTATTATTAGTAAATAAAAATAATTTAAGAGCTCATTGCCGCAAAGCGATATGTAATGAAAGTGGAACTATTTGTTATAATTACACGCAAGATAAAAATGGTGTTACTAAGAAAACGTGGCAAGGAAGCTGTCGCAATAAGTAACAAATAATAAGAAAACCGAGGATATCTTGTATTATAATAAAAAATTTGTTAGAATATTAGATGTGCTTAAAGAAGGGAATCACATATGAGGTATTTAGGACTTGATTTAGGAACCAAAACTTTAGGTGTTGCAATAACTGATAAAACCAGGACTATTGCCAGAGTTTTAAAAGTAATACATTTTAAAAGTGAAGATTATGATGCTGCCATTAAAGAAGTTATCAAAATCGTAGAAGAATATGACATCAAAAAGATTGCCTTAGGCTTACCCAAAAATATGAACAATTCATATGGTTTTGCAAGTGAGCGCAGTTTAAAATTTAAAGAAAAACTTGAAAAGTTAATAGATATTCCTATTATACTTATTGATGAAAGATTAAGTACAATAGAAGCTGAAAATATTTTATTAAGCGCGGATATAAGTCGTAAAAAAAGAAAAAAAGTAATTGATGGCGTAGCCGCAGAGATTATTTTAGAAACTTTAATAAAGAAAGAGGAAAAATAATGAATAATGGAAATGAACGTTATTTTACAGTTACAGATGCAAGTGGCAAAAGTATCGAATATGAAATTTTATTTACATTTGATTCCGATGAAACCAAAAAAAGTTACATCGTTTTTACTGACAATAACAAAGATAAAGATGGTAGTATTATAACATATGCCGCTACTTATGATAAAGATGGTGAAAAACTCGAACTAAAGGATATTGAAACAGAACGTGAATGGAGTTTAATTGAGACAATTTTATCACAAATTGAGGAAAAAACAAGCGGAGAATAAAGAGGATTTTTAAATGAAGAAGAAGTTAATAATAATTATCAGTATAATTATAGCAATTATAGCAATTTTAATTGGATTATATTTTTATGGTTTAACACCAGTTTCTAAAAGTAGTGAGGTAAAACTATTTACTATTACCTCTGGTACTGGAAAAATGGATATAATCAATAATTTAAAAAAAGAAGGCTTAATTAAAAGTAAGATATCTTCCTATATATATGTTATTTTCAATCGTGATTTAAATTTACAAGCGGGTAATTATGAGATAAGCCCAAATATGAGTGTAAAAGAAATCTTAAAGAAATTAGATGATGGCAATATAAAAGAAGAGAAAAATCAAAACACTTTTAGTATTACCTTTGTTGAAGGAAGAAGATTTCCATATTATGCAGGAAAAATAGGGGAAGCAACTGGTAAAACCAAAGAAGAAGTAATCACTGAATTAAGTGACAAAGAATATTTAAAAGAATTAATAAACAAATATTGGTTTTTAACAGATGCCATATTAGATGATAAAATATATTATCCCTTAGAAGGGTATTTATTTCCAAGTACATATGAATTTTATAAAAATAGTAGTGTAAAAGACATAGTAAAAGTAATGCTTGATACGTTTGGCAGTAAATTAAAAACATATGAAGAAATAATTAATAATTCTAAATATAATGTACATGAAATTTTAACTTTAGCAAGTATTGTTGAATTAGAAGGTGCTGGATCTGATGACCGTGCAGGAGTAGCAGGCGTATTTTATAATAGATTAAAAGATAATTGGAGTTTAGGTAGTGATGCTACAACTTATTATGCTGCGAAAGTCGAATTTAGTGAAAGAGACTTATATATAAAAGAAATAAACGAAGTAAATGCTTACAATACAAGACCACAAGCTATGGCTGGCAAACTTCCAATAG
>CANSWQ010000073.1 GCA_947650775.1 uncultured Mycoplasmatota bacterium | reverse complement strand
CTGGATAGTTTTATTCATATTACTTGTAATCATTATTGGTGCTGGCTGGAGCTGGAGCAATAACAATAATAACTAGGAAGAACACTCTTCCTTTTTTCTTTCTCTTAAAAATGGTTTAGAACTGTCATATATCGTTTCATATAATTCTGGTGAAATATTTCCACCAAAAAAATCTTCATAATCAATATATTGTCGTAACATATCTACTCTTTTTAAATAAGCTATTTTTAATTCTTTTGCAGGAACAGCAAATTCTATGGCATAACATCTTTCTTTAAAATTAATAAAATCCATATACTTACCTACGCCACAATATAAATCCAAAATTTCACTTGGAATATTATAAGTGCAAATACAAGATCCTTTATTTGATTTAATATGTAAAATATCACTTTTACGAAGAAAAAAATGCAAATAATTAACATTATATTGATAACTATGGCTATTAACATCTGTACTATTATTAGAGCTTCCTATATTTTCTATTCCCTTATCAAATATCATTTCTATTTCTTGCTGACTACAAACACGATAAACAAGCATATTATCTCCTCTTTTTTATTTGATATTATAACACTTATTGAAAAAAAATCAAATGTATGATAAAATAAAGCTGTTTTTGAAAGGTTGATTTACGTGTTATTACCAGATATAAAAATATTAGATGAAAAAGATAAATTATTAAGAAAAGTAAGTACAGATATAGAATTCCCCCTAAGTGAAGAAACAAAAAAGAATATTCAAGATATGATTACATATTTAAAAATGAGTCAAATGGATGAATATATTGAGAAATATAACTTACGAGCAGGTATGGGTTTAGCTTATATCCAAATCGGTATTCCTAAAAGAATATTTGTTATTGTTGAAGAATTAGAAGATAAAACTTTTAAAGATTACATCTTAATAAATCCTAAAATAATCAGTCATAGTGAAGAAATGATTTACGTTGGTGAAGGTGAGGGATGTTTAAGCGTTAATCGCGAAGTTGAAGGTATTGTTCCAAGATACGCTAGAATTACTGTTGAATCCCAAGATTTAGATGGAAACACATTTAGAATAAGAGTTAGAGAAGATATCAGTATCGCTTTTCAACATGAATTGGATCATTTAAACGGAATTTTATTCGTTGATAAAATAGATTCTAAAAATCCATATAAAAACGCTAATAAATATCGTGAAATTTAAAAAAAGAGTTCAAAAGACCCTTTTTTATTTTTAAATACTTTCTAAATTAACACTAACGATTTTACTTACCCCTGACTCTTGCATTGTAATACCATATAATACATCAGCATATTCCATCGTTCTTTTTTTATGTGTTATCAAAATAAATTGACTAGTATTTTTCTTTTCTTGCAAATACTTGCCAAAAGTATCTACATTAGCTTCATCTAAAGCTGCTTCAACTTCATCTAATATACAAAATGGACTAGGTTTAATATTTAATATTGCAAATAAAACAGCGATAGCCGTTAAAGTTTTCTCACCACCTGATAACAACACAATTGAATTAAGTTTTTTTCCTGGTGGTTCAGCTTCAATATCAATACCAGTATTAAGTAAATCATCTGGATTGGTAAGCTTAAGAGTTCCTCTACCACCCTTAAATAATTTTTTAAAAACCAAGTTAAATTCAACACTAATTTTATCAAAAGTCTCTTTAAATCTTTCAATCATTATTTTATCCATTTCATCGATAATATTATTTAATTCTTTACTTGATTCTTCTAAATCACTACTTTGTTTAAGTAAAAATTCATAACGTTCATTTACTCTTTCAAACTCGGCAATCGCTCCAATATTAACTTCTCCAAGTTTCATAATATCTCTTTTTAAAGTATCAACTTTTGTTCTTGCAAGTTCCTCGGGTATCTCCAGTTCATAATTACTAGTTGCATATTCATAAGTAATAGAATAATTCTCAGATAATTCTAACAATAGATTATCAAGTTTAACATCATATTTACCCAATTTAACTTCTTTTTCTTTCAAATTATTTTGAATACTATTATAAACCACATTAGTTTTATGATATTTGCTTTCCACTTCATTAATTTCCAAAGCTAATTCTGATTTTTGTTTTTTAAGATTATTTAGTTCCTGAGATAATATTTCTTTTTCACTAGCAACCTCATTAGCTTCTTCTAAAATACTAACTAATTTTTTATCTAGCTTTTTATCCCCAATATCTTCATTACCTTTTATCTCTAATTCTTTTTTATTTAAAGCTTCTTCTAAACCTCTAATTTTATTAGTACGCGTATTAAGTATTTCATTTAAGGCAATTAATTGTTTAGATTTCTCTTCTTGATTTTTTTCTAACTCTTCAAAACCATTACTAAAGTCTTTATAGTCTTTATTTAGATTTTCCAGTTCAATTTTTGTAAGTTCTAGCTTTTCTTGTAATTCATTAAGTTTAAGTTTATCATTTAAACCATTATTATTTTGTTTAAAAGAACCTCCTGTAATTGAACCTCCAGAATATAATATTTCTCCATCTAAAGAAACAATTCTATATTTATAATCTAATATTTTACCAACTCTATTTAAAGTATCAATATTATCAACCACAATAACATTACCAAGTTGATTTTTAACTATATTATCATATTCTTTATCATATTTAACTAACTCACTAGCAATATTTATTATACCTTTTTCATTTCTTATTAAATTTATATCTTTATCAGGAATATCTCTTGGTTTAATAACATTAAGTGGGAAGAAAGTTGCTCTTCCTAAATGATTAGTTTTTAAATAATCAATACATTCTCTAGTAGCCGCTTCATTTTCTGTAACTAAAAAGTTAGCTGAAGAACCTAAGGTTGTTTCTATAGCAGTCGCATACATATTTTCCATTTCTAATAAATTACCTATGGTATTATGAACCCCTTCTAAACGCATATTATTTAAAACACTTCTAACCGCATTAGGCATTTTGGAATTATTTTTAATATTATCTTCTAATATTTCAATTTTATTTTCTAAAACTAAGATTTCCTTAGCATGTTCATTTATATTATTAAGCAAATTATTTTTTTTCACTTTTTCTGTAATCAAATCATTATCAATTTTATCTTTAGCAATCGATAATTCTTTAATATCATTAATTACGCCTTCAAGTTTAGCTTGCTCTGTTGTAATATCTTTTTTTATTGCTAGTTGTTCTTCTTTAAGCTTTATTGAGATTTCTTCTAATTTTTCACTTCCAGTATCATACTTTTTACGTTCCATAGTAACTAATTTTTCAGCTTCCAAACTAGCAAGATTTTCTGTTAATTTTAAATATTCACTATTTTTAGAACTTATAGTTTCATCTAATTTTAAATTTTCTAATTTTAGCTTTTCTAATTTCGTATTATCCTCAGTATTTTTAGATGTCATACCCGCAAGTTCTTTTTGTAAAGCCTCAGCTTCAGCTTTTATTTTTTTATAATCAATATTTATTTTTGAAATATCACTTGCTATTAAAGCAATTTCAATATTTTTTAGTTCGTCTTTCAATGCCAAAAACTTCTTAGCTACTTCACTTTGTTTTTTTAAAGGATTAACACTTTTTTCAAGTTCTTCTATTACTAGTTTAACTCTTGCAATATTTTCCTTAGTTTTTTCTAATTTTTTAAGACTAACTTCTTTTCTTTTCTTATATTTTAAAACTCCAGCAGCATCTTCAAAAATAGTTCTTCTTGATTCTGGTTTACTATTTATTATATCAGAAACACTACCTTGAGAAATAATATTAAAAGAATCATTACCGGCGCCTGTATCTAAAAAAAGGTCAGTTACATCTTTAAGCCTAACTTTACTATTATTAACAAAATATTCATTTTCACCCGTATTATAAATAACTCTTTTTACTTCAATTTCATTAAATTCACTATTTAAATAATGATCGCTATTATCAAACACTAATGATACATATGCTCTGGTATGGGCCGGTCTTGATTTAGAACCCGAAAATATAACATCACTCATTGTATCACTACCGCGAAGAGATTTAACTGATTGTTCACCCAAAACCCAACGGACAGCATCAACAATATTACTTTTACCACTCCCATTAGGTCCTACTACTGCCGTAATTCCATTTTTTATTTCTAAATCTATTTTATCAGCAAATGATTTAAAACCAAATGCTCGAATGTTTTTTAAATGCATGTAAATCTTCCTTTGCTTAAGCACACTTCTCTAAAGCATCTCGTGCTGCTTGTTGTTCTGCTTCTTTTTTACTTTTACCAATACCTCTCCCATAAACAATTCCATCGATAACAACTTCAAATATAAAAGTCTTATCATGACTAGGTCCTTCTTCACTTACTAAAACATATTCTAAACTTTTTTTATCAGTTTGAACCATTTCTTGTAATCTAGATTTATAATCTCCCAAGAAAATATGATGCTCTTTAACATAAGGTTCTAATATTTTTAGAGCATAATCTTTAGCCACTAAAAAACCTTTATCTAAATAAATCGCTCCTAAAACACTTTCAAAGCAATCTGCAATAATTGTATCATTAACATTATTAATCTGCCCATTTCCAACTTTAATATATTTATCAATGCCCACATCTTTTGAATATTGCGCTAAAGCTTCTTCGCAAACAAAACCTGCTCTAATTTTTGATAATTCACCTTCTTGGGCTCCACTTAAATTATAAAAATACTCACTAGTAATAAGTTGTAATACAGCATCTCCTAAAAATTCTAAGCGCTCATAATTACCCCCACCATGTTCATTAGAATAACTACTATGAGTTAAAGCAAGCTCCAGTAATTCTTTCTTTGTTATTTCAATATTAAAAGGTTTTAAGAAATCCATCTATATCACTCGTTTCTTTATTCTTCTTAATTATAACAAAAAGGCCAAAAAAAATAAACACTTTCATGTCTATTTTAACTTAAATCCATTTAGAAATATAAATCTTCCTTGTTTGATCTTCCATAGTTTGTTTATAAATATTAATAATCGCATCAACAATGGTACG
>CANSWQ010000072.1 GCA_947650775.1 uncultured Mycoplasmatota bacterium | reverse complement strand
CTTCTCTATTCATAAATTTAAGTTTATTTTCATTAAAAGATTCAATTCCGACACTCAATCTATTAACTCCCGCTTTATATAAAAATTCTAACTTTTCTTCAACTAAATCATTTAAATTGCATTCAAAAGTAAACTCTACATTTCTACTTATTTTAAATTTACTTATTATCTTAAATAATTCACATAATTCATCTAGATTTAAAGAACTAGGAGTACCACCTCCGATATATAAAGTTTCAATAACTTCTCCCATATAAACATTATCAATTTCTTCTTCTAGCTTTTCAAAATAAGGTTTAACCCAACTCCCATTATAAAGAACCTTACAAAAATCACAATATGAACAAATACTATTACAAAAAGGAATATGAATATAAACTGATTTAATTTTATCCATTATCTACCTCTTGGTTTTTTATACATATTATAAATTTCTTGATATACATCAGGGTCAATTTCATCTTTCAAGTTTGCTAATATATCTAAAATTCTCCCTACGTGTACTTTCTCACTTATTGTTAAACTATCTTCCTTACTAAATTTTACATTAGCTTTTTTAACTTCTTCTGCTGCTACTCGGCTTATAGCATTAGCAATTGTTGTATGGCTACAATCTCTGTCTTTAGCTAAACTTCTAAGAGAAGCACCTCCATAAATAATTTGATTAAGCATTTCTTCTGCTTCTTCATCACTTATCATAAACTTGCCTTTATGTTTTCTACCCGCCTCAGCTCGAGCTTCAAGTAAAACTTTTGTTAATACTAGAGAAATCTTTTCGGCTAAAATCTCATTATAAAAAAGGCCATCTTCTTTGCGAACTTCATCAAGCATTCGATTAATAGTTCTACCACTAGTCTGAAATTCCTGCATAGCTTCCTCTATACTATGTCCGCTTATTATAAAATTAGCTACAGCAAGTATTTTTTCTTTTTCAGATTTAGCTCTTTCTAGTACCTTAATTGCAAGCGCTTTAGATATATTAAAATGTTCTGCCGCTTCTTCTATTGTATGTCCTTCTAGAGTATAATTTAAAAGTGCAATTTTATCAGTTAAACTTCGCATATTATTCCTCCCCACTTAACACAGCTAGAAAAGCTTCTTGAGGCACTTCAACACTACCAACCATTTTCATTCTTTTCTTACCTTCTTTTTGTTTTTCTAAAAGTTTTCTTTTACGCGAAACATCTCCACCATAACATTTAGCAAGTACATTCTTTTTCATAGCGCTTATAGTTTCTCTAGCAATTACTTTTGAGCCAATACTCGCTTGAATAGGAAGTTCAAACATCTGTCTTGGTATTAATTCTTTTAATTTCTTAACTATTACTCTTCCCCGAGCATAAGCAAAATCTTTATGAACAATAACACTAAGTGCATCAACTGGACTTCCATTAAGTAAAATATCCATTTTAACTAAATTAGATTCTCTATAACCACATATTTCATAATCAAAAGATGCATAACCTTTAGTATAACTTTTAAGTTTATCAAAAAAATCATAAACTATTTCTGATAAAGGAATTTCATAATGAATATTCACTCTTGTCTCATCTATATATTCCATTGATTTATAAACCCCACGTTTATCTTGGCAAAGTTCCATTATCGGACCAATATAATCACTAGGAACAATTATATTTGTATAAATAAAAGGTTCTTCAATATGAGAAATAGTTGTTCTATCTGGCATTTTATTAGGAGAATCTATATCTAATATTTCTCCACTATTTAAAGTAACTTTATAAATAACACTTGGACTAGTCGCTATAATACCAATATTAAATTCTCTTTCAATACGAGTCATTATAACATCCATATGAAGTAAACCTAAAAAGCCTGTTCTAAAACCAAAACCTAAAGCATCAGAAGTTTCTGCTTCAAAAGCTAATGCTGCATCATTAAGTTTCAATTTATTAAGTGCATCTTTCAAAGCCTCAAATTGATTAGGTTCAACTGGAAATAAACCAGAATACACCATTGGTTTCATTGGTTGATAACCCTTTATAGCATCACTTGCTGGATTATCACTTAAAGTTATAGTATCTCCAACTTGAACTTTTGATATATCTTTTATACTAGCACAAATATATCCAACTTCTCCCGCACATAATTCATCTTTTTTTACTTCTTTAGGTGTACTAACTCCAAGTTCTACTACTTCAAAATCTGAATTAGTTGCCATCATTTTAATTTTGTCCTTGAGTTTGATTTTGCCGCTTTCAATTTTTACTAAAGCAACAATCCCTTTATAAGCATCATATCTACTATCAAAGATTAAAGCTCTTGTTTTATCAGTATCAGGAATTTTAGGCGCTGGAACTCTTTTGATAATTTCTTCGATAAGTTCTGGAACCCCAACTCCTGTTTTACCACTACAAAGAATTATTTCTTCTTCACTAAAACCAAACACTCTTTTTAATTCTTCTGTAACTTTAGGAACATTAGCATTTGGCAAATCTATTTTATTTATAACCGGAATAATAGTTAAATCATTATTCATAGCTAGATATAAATTTGCAATAGTTTGCGCTTCAATTCCTTGAGCAGCATCTACAACTAAAACTGCTCCATCACAAGCAGCTAAACTTCTAGATACTTCATAAGAAAAATCGACGTGTCCTGGCGTATCTATTAAATTTAAAACATATTCTTCACCATTATATTTAGTATGAAGTTCTACGGCATTCAACTTAATAGTAATGCCTCTTTCTCTTTCTAAATCCATACTATCTAAAGTTTGTTCTTTAATTTCTCTTTTATCTAAAGCATTAGTACATTCTAAAATTCTATCAGCTAAAGTACTTTTTCCATGATCAATATGAGCTATAATTGAAAAATTTCTTATATTTTTTGCATTCATGTGATTCACCTCTTTTTATTATAACTTAAAATTTAAAAAGATAAAAGCCCAAACTTTTATCCATCATCTCTTATTTCTTATATTTATTCTTATATTTCTCTTTAAAAGCTTTTCTTTTAGCTTGTTCTTGTAATCTATATTGTTTCATTTTCTCAAAACTATTATGATATTGTTTTTCCAAATCCGGGAATGCTTTTAATAAACGATTAGGAAATCCTTTAATTCCTTCCGTTAATTCTTTTAATTTTTTATCAAAAATCATTGGTAATTTAGCTAACTTTTCATTTTTAAGTTCTTCTACAATAATAATTCTATGACGAAGATTATAAGCTACATAAACAGAATAAATAGTATCAAGAATTACTAAAATAAATAAAACTAAAGCGATGATACTCCATGTTTTAAAACTAAATAAACTAAATAGCATTACAAATAAAGGTGTAACAAGATAAATAATAACTAAAGCTAAAACCCCAAATGCAAAAGAATTCCTGAGGCATATTCTTCCATTTAAATTATAAGGGACATCACTATAATCCCACCATTTATTACAAAATACTTTTTCCATTATAAAAGAAACAAAATATTCTAAAGCACTTGTAATAATAACTCCAAATACAAATATTACAACAGGGTCATCATAATATCTAAACAAGCAAAACAAAATCAAAACAGCCCCTACTCCATAGATTGGAATAAGTGGACCACATAAAAATCCTCTATTAACTAATTTTTTGCTGCCAATAAATACCCAAATAACTTCTAAAAAATAACCTATAAAAGAAGAAAAAAAGAATATTAAAAAGCCATAAACTAATATTTCCATAATTATACCTCTAATTAATTATATCAAAAAGTACCATAAATAACTACAAATTTAACATATTTAACAAAATACTTCATATTATTAACTAGAAAGAAGAGGATAAATTTAATGATAAACAAACAAAATCTCTGGTTTATAACCTTATTTTCCCTTATTATGGTTTTAAGTATTTACTATTTAACAATGTCTGATGACACATTATCTACCTTAAATGTAAATAGTAATTCTACTAACAATAATTCTGAAGTAGTAATAAGTGAAAATGAAACTTTAGTCGCCTTAAAAGTTGCTGATGAAGAAGCATTAGTTACCAAAATTGAAGAATTACAAAACATCTTATTAAATAATAGTTCTAGTTTAGAAGAAAAAAACAATGCTTATGACGAATTACAAAATTTAAACAAAAACGAAAGTACAAAAGAGACCATTACTAAAAAAATAAAAGACACTTATAAATTAGATTCATTTGTAAGTATTGATGGTAATAACATTAAAATAACTATAGCATCTTCTAAACACGATACTAAACTTGCCAATAATATCATTAGAAGTGTCCAAGAACTTTTCTCCGACACCAAATATATAACAGTTAAATTTGGTAATTAAGCTTTAACCAAAATCACGTGTATCACATAAAATACATTAGAATGGTATTAAATTGAAAGGAAAGATACACGTGAAAAGAAGCATTTTAACCAAAAGAGAACAAGAAATATTTACACTTTTAGTTCAAGGCTTATCTACAAGAGAAATATCAAAAAAGATAAAAATAAGTGAAAAAACTGTTCGAAATCACATATCAAATGCTATGCAAAAATTAGAAGTAAAAGGTCGTGCTAATGCTGTTGTAGAACTCCTAAAACTAGGAGAAATAACATTATAATTCAAATCTCCATTAATTGGAGATTTTTTAATTCTAAAATATATTTTAAATACATATTAATTTATTAAGGTGATACTATGCTTAAAAAAAGTGCATTAAGAAGAATATTAACTGCTACTCTTGCTTTAATAATTGTAAGTATTTTATATTTTTTTCCTAATAATAAAACTTTTAATAATATCAAACAAACAACTAATTATATCGAAGTAAATAAAATCCCTATATATCTAATAAATAATGATAACTATTTAGTAAGAACATCCCTTGTATCTAACATTAATGAAGATTTAGAAAAAGTAAAATATTTAATATCCGCCTTAACTATTAATAGTGAAACAAAAGATGATTTACCTAAAAATTTTAAACCTATAATTCCTCAAAATACTAAAATATTATCTTTATCACTAGAAAACAATCTCTTAAAAATTGATTTTT
>CANSWQ010000071.1 GCA_947650775.1 uncultured Mycoplasmatota bacterium | reverse complement strand
GAAAATAAAGTTGGAGTTATTGCAATAGATTCTAATTATTCTCCTATTGAACTTGTTAAATATGAAGTTGAATCTACTCGTGTAGGTCAAAATGAAAACTTTGATAAGTTAGTAATGGAAATTAGTACTAATGGTAGTATGTCTCCAGAAGAAGCTATGGCTTTATCTGCTAGAATCTTAATTGAACATTTTAATATCGTTGCTGATTTAAATTCAATTAGTGATGTTACAGGTTTAATGCAAGAAAAGAAAGTAGATACTATAACTAAAACTTTAGAAACACCTATTGAAGAAATTGAATTCTCTGTTAGAGCTTATAATTGTCTTAAAAGAGCTGGTATTCATACTGTTCAAGACCTTATCTCTAAAAGAGAAGTTGAAGTTACTAAGATACGTAATTTAGGTAAGAAATCACTTAAAGAAGTACTTGATAAAGTGGCTGAAATGGGACTTAAATTTAGAGACTAAGGAGGTAAAAGGATATGTTATATAGAAAATTAGGTAGAGAATCAAGACAAAGAAGAAGTATTTTAGCTAATATAACTCGTGATGTTATTATGAATGAATCTGTTGTTACAACAGAAGCTAGAGCTAAAGAAGTTAGAAAATTTGTTGATAAAATGATAACTTATGGTAAGAAAGGTACTTTAGTAAATCGTAGAAAAGCTTTAGCATTTTTATACAATGATAAAGATGTTGTTAATAAAGTATTTAATGAACTTGCTAAACGTTATGAAACACGTAATGGTGGTTATACTCGTATAATTAAACTTAAAGAACGTGTTGGAGATGACGCTTTACAAGTTAAGTTAGAATTAGTTTAATAAAGAACTATCCTTAAGGGGATAGTTTTTTTGTAAACTATTGTAAAATTAATTAGATGATATTTTTTTATTGTTTATTAATTGTTATAATTTTTTTAGAAAGGGGTTTAATATGTCAACAGAAAATATGAAAATTGATTTTGCATTTTATATGGCTGTTGCTAATTGTCCTTTGTATTCTGAAGAAGATAGGAAAAATGCATTAAATCAAGCTATGGTAATTGGTATGCAATTTGGGTATTATCCTGTACAACAAGAACATAAAAGTGAAGCAGCTAAAGCTTTTATAGATGGTCCTGAAAGTTTACCTAACAGCATTATGAGATAATAAATCTTTTAATTGATATTATAAAGATGTAATATAGTAATAATGTTTTAGTAAATTATATTATTATGAAATTTATTTCTTTATACGTGTATCATTTGTTTTATTAAAACCTAAATTAAAAAACTATCAAAAAATAGATAGTTCTTTTAGTTTGCCTTAATGTTAATCTGTATTTGCTTTTCTTATTGTTTTATGATAATATACCTTTTTAAGGAGAAATAATATGGATATAATTGGCCATACTGCTCAAATAAGTAAAAATAAACAATCTTTAAAGAAGTTTTTAGCTTGTGGTTGTGATACATTAGAAATGGATTTCGTTCTTACTAAAGATAATGTTTTAGTTTGGTCTCATAATCCTATATTTAATAATAAATTTATTAATAAATCTAGATATTATGAAGTTAATCAACTCATGACTTTAGAGGATATATTAGAATTAATAAATGGTGATATAAATCTAATATTAGATTTAAAATGGTTAGATAGAAATTTATGTTTTGATGACTTATTAAGAGCTTTAGAGATTATTTTGAGGTATCCTGCTTTTGTTTCTGTTCAAAGTTTTAATCAAGATTTAATTAAAAGACTGCTATTTTATAGAAAAGAAGTACCTTTTGTAAATATTGGTCTTGTTGTTAATCTTTTTAAAACATTCATTTATAGAAAAGGCAATATTTTTGGTTTGGAAAATTTAGATTTTTTATCATTGTCTTCTGAGTTATGGGAATGGCCATTAGTTGGAGAAGATTATCTGGTTTATCGAAGATTATTTCCTAAAGCTTCTTTGTATGCGTGGACTTGGGATAGCGTTTATTCTGAAAATGAAAGTAGAATGAGAAACTTTATTAGTAAAAATGCAGATGGTATTATTACGGCTGATATTCCTTTAGTAAGAAAACTTATAAAATAAAAGCTTGCTTTGTTGGCAAGTTTTTATCTTTTTTCTATATATAAATCATAATATTCATCATAAGTTAAGCCTCTGTCATGTACTTTAGTTGCTAATTCTATTCCTAAATATCTTATATGCCAAGGTTCTTCTATAAACTGGGTTATATGTTGTTTTCCTTTAGGATATCTAATAATAAAACCATATTTATAGGAATTATCTAACATCCATTTATAATCTTCTGTTGTTAAATTACTAGTTAGATTACTACTTCTAACATCTACTGCTAGTCCTAATTGATGTTCAGAAAAACCAGGTCTAGCAGAATATGTATCAGCTTCCTTTTCGCCATCTCTATTTTTATAGTTTGTATATAAGCCATTTTGTGTGTTATAAGAGCGATAAGCACTAAATGGATAGAATATTACATTATCTTTAATTCCAGCCTCTGTGAGCTTTTTAAAAGCACTAGCAGCTTCTTTTCTAAGTTTATAATTAGTATTTTCTATATTTACTAAATCACTTGGTTCAAAATCTTCTGGTAGTTTATGATATTTATTGACTATTATGGTTAAATCATTTTCAGCAACACTCTTTGTATAACTTTCATATTTAGAATATCCTTCTAAATCTAAGCCAATATTAACATAAGTAACAACTGTTTTCATATCGTATGTACTATTTTCTTTAGAATAATCTAAATATCTTTCTAGGTTTTTAATATCAAAGTTTGTAATATCTTTGAATTTTAATATATCAATATGTTTCATATTTAATAATATGTTTATATCTTCTTTTAAATTATTATTTATATAATTTATTTCAGTAGGTGTATAATCTTTATCTAAAAGATTGTTTGTATTTTTAGGAAAACTATTATCATTTATATATTCTATTTTATAATAGTCTTCTAAATATTTTTCTTTAAACTCATTTTGTTCTAACATTATTTCAATAGTTTTAGAATATTCTTTCTCATTTATTTTGTTATATAAATTTTTTTCTTTCATTATTTCTATTACATTAGATTTGTATTTGCTTAACTCTTTTGGTTCTTTATTTTTGGGGGTAAAAATAAATATTAAAGTAATTGTTATTAAAGCAATAATAAATATACCTAAAATACCAAAAACTATTTTTCCTTTAGTAGTTAATCTATTCATATAATCATCCCTTATATTATAATTATATCAAATATTTATGTTTTTTAATTTAAAAAATTAATAATATTGTGTTAAATATAGTAAATTGTGATATAATTAATTTATGTTTAGGAGTGATTAACTATGAGCAAAAAAGTTTTTTTAACAGGTGATAGACCAACAGGTAGACTTCATTTGGGTCATTTTGTTGGTAGTCTTAAAAATAGAGTAGAAATGCAAAATAGTGGTCTTTATGAACCTTATATTTTTATTGCAGATATGCAAGCATTAACAGATAATGCTAAAAATCCTAAAAAGATTCAAGATAATATAAAAGAAGTAGCAATAGATTATTTGTCCGTAGGAATAGATCCTAGTAAGTCAACTATATTTGTACAATCACAAATACCAGAACTTACAGAACTTACTTTTTATTATATGAATTTAGTAACTGTCTCAAGATTAAAACGTAATCCCACGATTAAAACAGAGATAATCCAACGTGGTTTTGGTGAATCTGTTCCAGTAGGTTTTTTAACTTATCCTATTAGTCAAGCTGCTGATATAACAGCTTTTAAAGCGGATTTTGTACCAGTAGGTGAGGATCAAGCTCCTTTAATTGAACAATGTAAAGAAATAGTTCATACTTTTAATGCTACTTATGGGGATGTTCTTAAAATGCCAGAAATATATTTATCTAGTAATGATGTTTGTAAGCGTCTTCCGGGTACTGATGGTAAAGCTAAAATGAGTAAATCGCTTGGTAATTGTATTTATCTTGCTGATGATAGTGAGACTGTTTATAAAAAAGTTATGAGTATGTATACTGACCCTAATCATTTAAAAGTTGAAGACCCAGGAAATGTCGAAGATAATGCTGTTTTTACTTATTTAGATGCTTTTGCAACTGATGAACATTTTTCAAAATATATGAATGAATATAAAAACTTAGATGAATTAAAAGAACATTATAAACGTGGGGGTTTAGGGGATGTTAAAATAAAGAAATTCTTATATCAAATATTAGAAGAAATATTAACCCCTATTAGAGCGAAAAGAGCTTATTATGAAGAACATTTAGATGAAGTTTATAAAATGCTTCAGGATGGTAGTAAAAGAGCTAGAATGGTGGCAAGTGATACTTTAAATGAAGTTAGAAATGCAATTGGTGTAAATTATTTTGATTAATCAAAAAGAGGATATTATTGTTTATCCTCTTTTTCTAGTTCTATAGCTTTTTTCTTTATCATTCTAATAAATATTAAAATGGCTGTTAATGCATATAATAATTCTAATGATATGGCCCATATTGTATAGGTACTATTATTTTTAAATGTATCTATAAAAATATTGGAAATCATATCTCTTATGTATATAAATGGTATTTTAATTATAATTATTAAGAAAAACATATATAAGAAAAATATAAGTACTTTTTTTAATTTTTCTTTGTTTTTACTTTGTAAAGATTTAATTAAAATATTAACAGCATCTAAAAATTTTATTTTTTTTACTAATACTATTTTTATACCTCTTCTTTGGTATATTTCGTTAGCAATTTCTATAGGGTCTAAATTATAATTATCTAGATTTTCATAATATACTAACTCTTCTTCACGTTCTTTTTTATTTAAGTATTTTAAATTCTTTTTTAATTCTTCTAAAAGTTTTTCTTTAGTCATTTATTCACCCTCTATTAAGCCAACATTGAAGTTATATGATTCTTTAAGATTTAACTTGATTGTAATTATTATACCATGCTCTTTGTTTAATTCGTTCTTTTTTTGATATTTATTTACAATAATCATATCACATGTATCTATTATTTCAGATTTTAAATAAATATTTTTACTGCTTATTAAACTCATTTCATTTGTTTCTTCATCTAAGTCTATTTTATCAGGTATATACATTA